>CAMBOY010000057.1 GCA_945869245.1 Hydrogenophaga intermedia | reverse complement strand
TGGCCCCGGTCATGCCGTCGTACAGATTGATGCGGGCGGTCGATCCCTCGGGCGAGGACGACACATCAAAGCGCCGCAAAGCCTGTTGCAATTCGGTCGAGCCCGACTCCATCTGGGTGTGGCGGTCGTCGAACTCAAAGCCGGCTTTGTCTCCCAGCAGCCGGCGCAGCCGCCCCATGACCCCTTGCGCCCGCATACGGGCGCGCGCCAGCGGCGTGGAGTGGGTCAGCAAGCGGGTCTCGGCGTCTACATCGCTGCGCCGGCTCGCGCCCATGCCGGTGGACCGCCCGCCGGTCAAGCCGTGGGTTTCGTCGCCGCCATACGAGGGGGTGTTGTAGGCTGCACGACCGGTCGACAGGCCCTCACCGGGGCTGCGTGTGCTGGTGGCGTAGCCAGAGCCGGGGCCAGCCGCTGGCATCAAGGCGCCGGGCTGGGTGTTGCCCGTGGAGCGTTTGACCAGCGACTGCAAATTGATGTTGCGCAGCACGCCGCTGTCGACCAAGAAGCGGTTGGCCGATTGGTAGGCCTGCAGCATGGCCTTGGCCATCACCGGTGCTGCGGCGTCTTGCACCATGCCCCAGCCGTTGCGCGGCATGCCACATTCGACCCATTGGTCGACCAGCACCCGGGTGGCCACCTCGGGCAGCAGCAGGTCGGTGCGGTCCAGCTCGCTGCGCTGCTCCAGATGCTGGATGCGCAGCCGCAGTTCGTTGAGTTCGGAGGCTGCGTCGTCGAGCACCCGCATGGCCAGCCGAGAGGCCATGATCTGGTCGTCGATATCGCCGTCGGTCACCAGCTCAAACTGCCCCGGAATCCAGTGTCCCGACGGCGAGAACTTGGGAAACACCGCGCTGGTGAGCCCTTTGCCGCAGGCGTTGAGCCAAGCGGTGTGCAGTTGCTTCCACAAGGACCGTGCGTCGCGCCTATCCTGTATCTGGTTGGGTGCGCCGGCCTCATCGAGCAGGGCCTCAAAGCGTTCGCCCACCACCGTGACCACCGCAGGCAAGCCCTCTGCCAATTGCTTGGCAAAGCGCTCTCTGGCTTGACGGGCCAATACGGAGGAATGGGGGTCTCTGCTCACTGCGACTGTGCCTCCCGGCGTTCGCTGTTTTACACCACGGCGCCACTGTTCGGATCGTTGGGATCGCCTTCTTTGCGGGCGTCGCTCTTGATCAGGTCTTCACGCTTGATGCCCAGCCACATGGCAATGGCGGCAGCCACAAACACCGACGAATAAATACCAAACAAAATGCCGATGGTCAGCGCCAGCGCAAAGTAATAGAGCGTGGGACCACCAAAGAGCAGCATCGACAGCACCATGATCTGGGTCGAGCCGTGGGTGATGATGGTGCGGCTGATGGTGGAGGTGATGGCGTTGTCGATGATCTCGACCGTGGTTTTCTTGCGGTAGCGGCGAAAGCTCTCGCGAATGCGGTCAAAAATCACCACCGATTCGTTGACCGAATACCCAAGCACCGCCAGTGTGGCCGCCAGCACCGCCAGCGAGAACTCCCACTGGAAGAAGGCAAAGAAGCCCAGGATGATCACCACGTCGTGCAAGTTGGCGATGATGGCTGAGACCGCGTACTTCCACTCAAAGCGCATCGCCAGATAGATCATGATGCCCACAATCACCAGGCCCAAGGCGGTCAAGCCGTCTTCCACCAGTTCGCGGCCCACTTGTGGACCAACAAACTCGGTGCGGCGCAATTCCACCGCCGGGTTTTGTGCCTTCAGGGCGGACAGCACCCGTTCGCTTTGCTGCCCCGAGGTTTGACCCGCCTGCACTGGCAAGCGCAACAGCACATCGCGTGAGGTGCCAAAGTTTTGCACCGGCACCTCGGCGTAGCCCAGTTCGGTGATCACTTTGCGCACCGCCTCTAGGTCGGCCGGCTGTTCGTAGGCCACCTCCATGACGGTGCCACCGGTGAACTCCACCGACAGGTTCAGACCCCGGGTGACCAGGAAAAACACCGCCGCCACAAAAGTGATGAACGACACCGCGTTGAGCACCAGCGCGTGGCGCATGAACGGGATGTCTTTGCGAATGCGAAAAAACTCCATGTTGTGTATTCCTTGTGGGGAGTTTCAGCTGAAAACAGGCGCCATTGGCTGGGCTGTCTGTGGCCACCGCGCGGCCACCGTCGGCGCGCCACACGGTGCCAATCGACACGGTTTTGAGCTTCTTTTGCCGTCCGTACCAGAAATTGACCAATCCGCGCGAAAACATCACCGCCGAGAACATGCTGGTCAAAATACCAATGCAGTGCACCACCGCAAAGCCCCGCACCGGGCCAGAGCCAAACAGCAACAGCGCCACACCAGCAATCAGGGTGGTGATGTTGGAGTCCAGAATGGTGCCCCAAGCGCGGTCGTAGCCGGCGTTGATGGCGGCCTGCGGCGAGGCTCCGTTGCGCAATTCCTCACGCACGCGTTCGTTGATCAACACATTGGCGTCGATCGCCATGCCCAAGGCCAGGGCCATGGCCGCGATGCCTGGCAGGGTCAGTGTGGCCTGCAGCATCGACAACACCGACACCAGCAGTATCAGGTTGACCGCCAGCGCCAGGCTGGAGAACACGCCAAACAGCATGTAGTAGGCGCACATGAACAAAACGATCACCACAAAGCCCCAGACCACGCTGTTGAAGCCCTTGGCGATGTTTTCCGCGCCCAAGCTCGGGCCAATGGTGCGCTCTTCGATGATGTCCATTGGCGCCGCCAGCGAGCCGGCACGCAGCAGCAGCGCGGTGTCGTTGGCCTCGACCGTGGTCATGGCGCCCGAAATCTGTACCCTGCCGCCACCAATTTCGGTGCGGATCACCGGCGCGGTCACCACTTCGCCCTTGCCCTTTTCGAACAGGATGATGGCCATGCGCTTGCCCACGTTGTCGCGGGTGATGTCGCGGAAGATGCGTGAGCCCTTGCTGTCGAGCGTCAGGTGCACCGCCGCTTCTTGTGTCTGGCTGTCAAAGCCGGCCTGGGCGTCGGTCAGGTTTTCACCGGTCAGCAGCACGTCGCGGCGCACGATCACTTGACGGCCCGAGCGCTCGGGGTAGCTCTCCGAGCCAAACGGCACCGCGCCATTGCCGCGTTCGGCGGCCAGGCCCTCGGCGCTTTCGTCGACCAGACGCAGCTCCAGCGTGGCGGTGCGACCCAAAATGTCTTTGGCCTTGGCGGTGTCTTGCACGCCGGGCAGCTGCACCACAATGCGGTCGGCACCTTGCTGCTGAATCACCGGCTCGGCCACGCCGAGTTCGTTGATGCGGTTGTGCAGGGTGGTGATGTTTTGCTTGAGCGACTGATCTTGCACCCGGCGCACCGCCTCGGGCGTGAGCACGGCCAACAGACGCACACCGTCGCCGTCCGGGGTGTCGGTGACCTGCAAATCGGGAAACTGCTCGCGGATCAGGTCGGTCACGGCGTTGGCGGTGGCCGTGTCGCCCGCGCGAATTTCGATGGTTTGTCCGTTGCGGCTGATGCCGCCGTGGCGGATGGTTTTTTCGCGCAGGGCGGTGCGCACATCGGCCGTCAGCACGTCGGTGCGGCGCAGCACGGCCGCCGGCATGTCCACCTGCAGCAAGAAGTGCACGCCGCCGCGCAAGTCCAGACCCAGGTACATCGGGTTGGCGTGCAAAGCGGCCAGCCACGCCGGGGTGCGCGGTACCAGGTTCAGTGCCACCACATGCGAGGGATCGGTGGCGTCGGGGTTGAGCGCTTTTTCGATCGCGTCGCGGGCCTGCAGTTGGGCGTCGGTGGTGTCGAAACGGGCGCGCACCGAGCTGCCTTCCAGTTCGATGCGCGACGGCGCCAGACCCGCTGCCGACAGCGCTTGCTCCACCCGGCTGAGTGTGGCGCTGTCGACCTTGACCGACGACTTGGCGCCCGAGATCTGCACCGCCGGCGCCTCGCCAAAGAAGTTCGGCAAGGCGTAAATGGCGCCGATCAGCAGAGCCACCACAATGACGGCGTATTTCCAGAGGGGGTATCGGTTCATCGGCAAGCGGGTCTGAGGACCATAAACAGGAGCGTGAGGGGCGCAGCGCCGTGGGCGCCGCGCCCGGCGCTTCCACCCGGATGGGGGAAGCGCGGCGGCATCACTTGAGGGTGCCCTTGGGCAGCACTTGCACCACCGCCGAGCGCTGCAACTGCACTTCGACGCCGTCGGCCAGTTCCACACCCAGATAGATGTCGCCGAGTTTGCTGACCTTGCCCAGGAAACCACCGGCGGTCACCACCTCGTCGCCCTTGGCCAGGGCTTCAATCATGGCCTTGTGCTCTTTTTGGCGTTTCATCTGCGGACGAATCATCACAAAGTAGAGCACCACAAACATCAGCACCAGCGGCAGCAGGCTGATCAGGCTGGAGGTGGTGTCGCCACCGGCGGCTTGGGCGTAAGCGGGGGAAATGAACATACAAAAATTCTCCAACGAATCCGGATACAACACCCGCCGGCCGGTCGCCCCACCATGGGGCGATGCTGGCACACCAAAGGCCACGGTCACCAGAGGGTAACCGTGGCCTGGGGCGAACGTCTGCAGTCAATTGTATGCGCCGGGTGGAACGCGCCCGCCCGTGCGGGCCGCCGGCCTCAGGCCGCCCGGGGGCTCTGGGCGAGGGCCGCCGTCGGGGCGTCCCACTCGCCCCAGGCGGCGTCGCGCTGCGCCATGGCCTGTGCCAGGTGGCGCGCCTTCACATGACCATAGCCACGCACCGCGTCGGGCCAGCCCGCCACGCGCAGCGCCAGCGCGTGCCGCTCGGGGTTGATCTGGGCGATCAGGCGTTCCACGTCGGCCTGGTAACGAACAATCAGCTCGCGCTCGGTGCGCCGTTCCTCGGTGCGACCGAAGGGGTCCAAGGCGGTGCCGCGCAGGCCCTTGAGCTTGGCCAGCAGGCGCATGGCGCTGAGCATCCAGGGCCCGTAGGTTTGTTTGATCGGCTCGCCTTGGGCATTGGTTTTGGCCAGCAGCGGCGGCGCCAGGTGCAGTTTGAGCTGGTAACCGGGCTCGAACTGCGCGGCCAGCCGGGCGTGGAAAGCCGGGTCGGTGTGCAGCCGGGCCACTTCGTACTCGTCCTTGTAGGCCATGAGCTTGAACAGGTGGCGCGCCACCGATTCGGTGAGCGCGGTCTTGCCCAGCTTGGCCTCCGCGTCTTGCACCCGGCGCACCAGCAGTTCGTAGCGGCCGGCGTAGTCGGCGTTCTGGTAATCGGTCAAAAACGCCACCCGGCGCGCCACCAGGGCGTCCACCGACTCGCGCGGTTTGAACGCAATCACCTGGGCCTCGGCCGTGGGCTTGAGCAGTGCGGCCATGGCGTGTGGGTTGTGCGCAGCGCGCCGGCCCCATTCAAAAGCCTGTTTGTTCTTGTCCACCTGCACCGCATTGAGTTCGATGGCACGCATCAGCGCGGCCAAGCCCAGCGGCACCCAGCCCTGTTGCCAGGCGTAGCCCAGCATCAGCGGGTTGGTGTAGATCGCGTCGCCCATCAGCCGGGTGGCGGCCAGTTCGGCGTCGAAACGGCCCACGGCGGCCTCGCCCAGCGCGCCCACCAGCGAATCCACACAGGCCTGGGCCGGGTTGCTCCAGTTCGGGTTTTTCACAAAAGCGGCGGTGGGCGTGGCGCTGGTGTTGAGCGCCACATGGCTGCGCCCTGGGCGCAGGCGCTGCAGCGTTTCTTTGCCGGCGGCCACAATCGGGTCGCAGGCAATCACCAGGTCGGCAGACGCCGTGCCCACCCGGGTGGTGCGGATATGGTCCTGGCTGGCACCAATCAGCACATGGCTCCAGGGGGCGCCGCCTTTTTGCGCCAGTCCCGCCGCGTCTTGCGTGACGATGCCCTTGCCTTCAATGTGCGCGGCCATGCCCAGCAGCTGGCCAATGGTGATGACCCCGGTGCCGCCCACGCCGGCCACCACCATGCCCCAGGCCTCTTCGCCCAGCACGGGCAGCTTGGGCAGTGGCGGCTCAGCGCCGCTCCAACCCTGTGCAGCGCCAGCCTTGTCTTTTTTGCGCAGCTGCGCGCCGTCCACCGTCACAAAGCTTGGGCAAAAGCCTTTGACACAAGAAAAGTCCTTGTTGCAGCTGCTTTGGTTGATGCGGCGCTTGCGGCCAAATTCGGTGTCCAGCGGCTCCACGCTCAGGCAGTTGCTCTGCACGCTGCAGTCGCCGCAGCCTTCGCACACCGCTTCGTTGATCACCACCCGCTGGGCGGGGTCGACCATCGTGCCGCGCTTGCGGCGCCGGCGCTTCTCGGTCGCGCAGGTCTGGTCGTAAATGATGACCGTGGTGCCCGCGATCTCGCGGAACTCGCGTTGCACTGCGTCCAGCGTGTCGCGGTGCTCAATGGCAATGCCCGCTGGCAGGCCCTGCACGCCCGCGTATTTCTCGGGCTCGTCGGTGACGATGGTGATCTTCACCACACCCTCGGCGCGCATGCTTTGCGCAATTTGCACCACGCTGTGGCCTTCGGGCCGCTCGCCGACTTGCTGGCCGCCGGTCATGGCCACCGCGTCGTTGTACAGAATTTTGTAGGTGATGTTCACCCCAGCCGCGATACTTTGGCGGATGGCCAAGATGCCGCTGTGGAAGTACGTGCCGTCGCCCAGATTGGCGAAGATGTGGCTGTCGGTGGTGAAGGGTTGCTGGCCCACCCAGGGCACGCCCTCGCCACCCATTTGGGTAAAGCCCAGGGTGGAGCGGTCCATCCAGATGCTCATGAAGTGGCAGCCAATGCCGGCCATGGCGCGCGAACCCTCGGGCACGCGGGTAGACGTGTTGTGTGGGCAGCCGCTGCAAAACCAGGGCTGGCGGTTCGCGTCGGCGCTGGCGCTGGCCAGCAAGGTCTGGGTGGCTTTTTCTTGCGCGTCCAGCAGCGCCAGCTGGGTGGCCATGCGGGCCTCGATGTCGCTGGGCACACCCAGCTTGCGCAGCCGCTTGGCGATGGCGCGGGCGATGATGGCCGGGTTCAGGTCGGCGTTGGCGCGCAGCAGCTGGTTGCCGCTCGGGTTGGGCATGCTCCATTCGCCGCCGCTGTGGTCGCCTTCCACTTCGTCGAACTTGCCCAGCACATTGGGGCGCACGTCGGCGCGCCAGTTGTACAGCTCTTCCTTGAGCTGGTATTCAATGACCTGGCGCTTTTCTTCCACCACCAAAATCTCGCGCAGGCCGGTGGCAAAGTCGCGCGTGGTTTGCGCCTCCAGTGGCCACACCACCGCCACCTTGTGCAAGCGCACGCCCAGCCGGCGGCAAGTGGCGTCGTCCAGGCCCAGGTCCAGCAGCGCTTGGCGGGTGTCGTTGTAGGCCTTGCCGCTGGCGATGATGCCCAGCCGGTCGTTCGGCCCTTCAATCACGTTGTGGTTCAGGCGGTTGGCCCGCACATAGGCCAGCGCGGCGTACCACTTGGTGTCGAACAGGCGCGCTTCCTGGTCCAGCGCGGCGTCGGGCCAGCGAATGTGCACACCCCCGGGCGGCATCTCGAAATCGGGAATCACAATCTGCACCCGGTCCGGGTCGATCACCGCCGTGGCGCTCGATTCCACAATCTCTTGAATGGTCTTCATGCCGGCCCACACGCCGGCAAAGCGGCTCATGGCAAAGGCGTGCAGCCCCAGGTCCAAAATCTCTTGCACGCTGGTCGGAAAAAACACCGGCAGGCCGCAGGCCTTGAAGATGTGGTCGCTCTGGTGCGCGGCGGTGCTGCTCTTGGCCACATGGTCGTCGCCCGCCACCGCAATCACGCCACCCCAAGGCGTGGTGCCGGCCATGTTGGCGTGTTTGAACACGTCGCTGCAGCGGTCCACACCCGGCCCCTTGCCGTACCAAATGCCAAACACGCCGTCGTGTTTGTTGGTGCCCGGCGGCGCAAAGCCCAGTTGTTGTGTGCCCCAAATGGCGGTGGCCGCCAGCTCTTCGTTCACACCGGGCTGGAAGACGATGTTTTGCTGCTTCAAATACGGCGCGGCCTTTTGCAAGGCCTGGTCGTAGCCGCCCAGTGGCGAGCCCCGGTAACCGCTGACAAAACCCGCCGTGTTTTTGCCCAGGCGCGCGTCGCGCTGGCGCTGCAGCATGGGCAGCTTCACCAGCGCCTGCACCCCGCTCATGAAGGCGCGGCCCACATCGAGCGAATATTTGTCGTCCAGCGTCACGGTGTCCAGCGCTTGGCGGATGTGCTCGGGCAAGGGGGCGTTCATGGGTGTCTCCTGTTGTGGGTGGTGTGCCGCCGGGTGGGCGGTGTGCAAGGCGATAGCGGCCGGATAGGCCACCACGCCAGTGTGCCGCACAGTGTATGGCCGACACAGCGACAGGTGTTTGCTTTTCGTGCCCGGTTTTGGCGTAATCTTGAAAGACTCTTTCTTAAAAGTGCCATTCATGGAAACGCTTGATAAATTCGACCTCGCCATCCTGCACGAACTGCAGCGCGACGGCCGCCTGACCAACGCCGAACTGGCCAGCCGCGTGGGCCTGTCGGCCGCGCCCTGCTGGCGCCGGGTGCGGGCGCTGGAGGACGCGGGCATCATCTGCGGCTACCGCGCCGAGCTGGACCGGGAAAAAATTGGCCTGGGCGTGCTGGCCTTTGTGCGGCTCGACGCCGACCGCAACACCGGCGACGTGACCCGCAAACTCGAAGACGCCATCCGCGCCATTCCCGAAGTGGTGGCCTGCCACTACATCAGCGGCTCAGGCACCTTTGAGCTGCAGGTGGTCAGCCAAGACCTGGCCAGCTTCAGCGCCTTTGCCCGCGCGGTGCTGCTCAACCTGCCGCATGTGAAAGACCTGCACACCAGCTTTTCGCTGGGCGAGGTGAAGGCGGCCGGGGCGCTGCCGCTGAGCCACTTGGGGGTGTGAGGGAGTTCGGTGGCGTCTGCAGCAACGCTTGTGGTAGCGGTCTGGCACCGAGCGCTTTCAGGCGTAAGGCTGGAATGGGTTGTTGTCCCGGCTGAGCAGTTGCATCAGCTTGGGGTGAATGAAGAGCTTCTCTTTGCCAAACGGCATTTCGCGCAGCACGCCCAGGGCGGCCAGGTCGTGCAGGTAACGTGAAGCGGCTTGGCGTTGGGCAATGCCTTTGTCCACCAGGTTGCCGATGCGGCAGTAGGGCTGCTCAAAGATCACGTCCACCAGCTCGCGGGTGTAGATCTTGGGCAGGCGGGTGCGCACGTGTTCGGTGGTGTGTTCGGCCAGCGCGCGGATGGCCGCGATCTTGGCCGTCGTCCATTGGGACGTTTCGGCCACAGCCTGCAGCATAAAAATCAGCCAGGGCTCCCAAGCCCCGTCGCGCGTGACGCTGAGCAGCAGGCGGTAGTAGTCGGCTTTGTGGGCGATCACATGGCGGCTGAGGTACAGGATGGGCAGGTTCAACAGCTCTTCCTGAATGAGGTAAAGGATGTTGAGCACGCGGCCGGTGCGGCCGTTGCCATCGGTGAACGGGTGGATGGCTTCGAACTGGTAGTGGCCCACGGCCATGCGGATCAATGGGTCCAGCTCGGTCTGGTTGTGCAGAAAGCCCTCCCAGTTGGCCAGCATGTCGCGCAAGCGGGCTTCGCCTTCGGGCGGGGTGTAGACCACTTCACCGCTGCGGTCGTTAGCGAGTTGGGTGCCCGGGGTGCGGCGGATGTCCATGTCTACCCCTTTGAGGGTGCGGCAGACGTCCACGGCAGTGGCGGTGCACAGGGGCCGGGCCTTGAGCGACTGAAAGCCTTGGTACAGCGCGGTGCGGTAGCGCAAGGCTTCTTTGGTGGCGGGGTCGGCGTTGTCGTGTCCCTGTGCGTACTGGAACAGCTGGTCGGTCGTGGTGACGATGTTCTCTATTTCCGAGCTGTCTTTGGCTTCCAGCAGCGGGATGGTGTTGATCAGCATCGCCTGGTTGGGGATCAGCTCGGCGGCTTGCTTGAGCTCGGCCAGCGCGGCGCGGGCCTCGATGCATGCTTTGAGCACAGCCCGGGTCTCCAGCTCGTGCGCCGGGGGCAGCGCAGGCAGCTGGTTGTGCGGTTGCTCGGGGTGCCAGGCCAGGGCGGAGTTGTTCATGATGCAAAAAACGTATTTCGGCGACAGATGAACAGCTTATGTCGTTGCCGACGACACGTCAACGAAACGTGTACTTATTTTTGAAAAACAGCGACATGTTCTGAATGCGTGTCGCTGTTGAGCCCATGCATCTCGCCATCCGTCGCCGAACCGGCGACGTGATCCATGTGAAAAACCTGCACATCAGCTTCTCGCTGGGCGAGGTGAAGGCGGCAGGGGCGCTGCCGCTGAGTCATTTGTGCTGCGACGCAGAAGGCGCCCACCGCCGCCCAGTCAACGGTGCTGTGCCCGTAACGCTTGCTCCAACTCTTGGCGCAACTCGTCCTGATGGGCCTGCACCCGTGACATGCCCAGTTGTGCGCCCTGGTTCATCAGCTGCGGCATCGTGGTGATGGCTTTTTGACCGATCGGCGTGGCATAAAAGTCGGCCAGCTGCCGCAGCTCATCGGCGGTGAAGGTCGCCACATACATACGCACAAACTCAGGCTTCAAACTGGCGAACGACAAGTGCTTTCTGTAAAAGCGCTCAAACACCGCGCGGTGGGGCGCCAGTCGCGGATCGCTCTGCATCTGAATGTCCAACACCTGTGCCAAGGTGTCGTTCAGCACCTTTTCCATGTTGACAGACGACAGCAGGCGCTCAGCCTGGGCACTCGCCTCGCTCTGCGCATGCGCCGACAACGCCATCCCTATCGACAGCCACACAGCCGCCACAGCACGCCAGACTTGCATATTCACTCCCTGAACAAAAACAAGACCGCACTATAGCCAAAGCCTCACAACAACGGCCCCGCGTCCAGCACCTGCCGCACCAGCGGGTGCACCACTTTGCGCTCTGAGCCGATCAGGAAAAACTGTTCGGCCACCGCGCAGTCGCCCAGCGCCACAAAGCCTTGGTGGGTCAGTTCGGCGTGAATCAGGGCCGGCGCCGGGAAGATGCCCAGACCCGCCTCGCCAAAGGCCTCCAGCAGCGCGCTGTCTTCAAACTCGCCCACCACCTGCGGGAAGATGTGTTGGCGCTCAAACCACTGGTTCAGGCGCGGGCGCACCGCTGCGTGGCCAATGGGCAGCATCACCGGCAGGCGCTGCAGCGCGGTAGCCGGGTCTTGTGCCCAGGCATCGGCCCAGCGCGGCAGGCCGTACCAGCGCAAGGGCGATTCGCCCAGCGCGTGGCTGTAGACGCGCAAATTGGGGTTGTTGGGCGCCGGTCGGTCGGCCAGCACCATGTCCAGCCGGTGCAAGGCCAGGTCGGCCAGCAGGTCTTCCACCTCGCCCTCGTGGCACTCCAGGCGCAGGTGCGGCTGCTGCAGCACGGGGCCCAGCAGGCGCGGAATGGCGTGTTTGGGCAGCCCGTCTGAGGTGCCCACCCGCAGGTGCACACGCGGTGTGGCGGCGGCCATCAGCACATCGGGCAGCTTCTCGCCGAGCTGAAACATCTGGTCGGCCACGCCCAAGGCCGCCTCGCCCGCCGGTGTGAGCACCAGCTGGCGCCCCTGCGGTTTCAGCAACTGGTGGCCCAAGGCTTTTTCCAGCTCGCGCACCTGCGCGCTGATGGTCTGTACCGCCATGTCCAGCCGCTCGGCGGCGCGGCTGATGCCGCCCTCCTTGGCCACCACCCAGAAGTAATACAGGTGGCGGTAGTTGTACTGGCTCATGGGCTTCCCTCTCTGTTTCGAAAAAACCGAAATCTGTGGGCGTATTTAACTGCTTTTATCTGCGGCTTGCACGGCGCAGCATCCCGCGAACCATATTTCGCGGAAACACGCCATGCCTTTGTTGTCCCACACCAGCGGATCGCCCCCAGGGCGGCCGCGTTGCCCATGAACGCCAGCGGACTGCACGAACGCCTGGCTGCCATGGCCGCCGAACTGCGCGATGAACGGGTGGCCCTGCGAGAACTGATGGCCGCGCATGGCCAGTCGGCCCAGGGTGCCTGGCTGGTGCTGCTGGCGCTGCCTTGCATGCTGCCCATCCCGGGCACCGGCACCGTGTTGTCGTTTGGCTTGGCGGCCATGGCTTGGCTGCTGTGGCGCGGCCCCGAGCACTGCGAACTGCCCTCCCGCGTCGGCAATTGGGAATTGAGCGCCGACGCGGCGCGCCGTGTGTTGCACAGCCTTGCGCGCTGTTACGGCTGGGCCGCACGCATGAGCCGCGAGCGCTGGTCCTGGTGGAGCGCACCCACACAGCGGCACTGGCAAGCGCTGTTGGTGGCCTGCATGGCCTTGTTGATCTTTTTGCCGATACCGTTTGGCAACGTGCTGCCGGCCACCGCCTTGGTGGCACTCGGTCTGGGCCTGGTGTTTCGCGACGGCTGGGCCGTGCTGGCCTCGGTGCTGGTGGGTGTGTGCGCCGTGGGCGTTACCACGGCGCTGGCCTGGGGCGTGCTGCACGCCGGGCAGTCGCTGCTGTAAGCGATCTGCCCCCACCGCCGTCAAGATCGCTGCGTGGCGTGGGCTTAATGCGAATCACATTGGCGCCCAAGCGGCACCCCCCAAACCCACCCATTCGCTTGCTCCCGGCTCACCCCGGATAAAACGGCCAGAACAGCGGGATCAGCGCAGTGGCGGCGGCCCAGCCGATCAGATTCATCGGCACGCCCAGGCGGGCAAAGTCGCTGAAGCGGTAATTGCCGGCGCTGTACACCAGCGTGTTGGTCTGATAGCCAATGGGCGTGGCAAAGCTGAAGCTGGCCGCAAACATCACACCCACCACAAAGGGGCGCGGGTCCACGCCCAGGGCCAGCGCCACACCAATCACCACCGGCGTGAACAGCACCGCCACCGCGTTGTTGCTGATGAACTCGGTGGCGATCGACGTTGCCAAAATCACCAGCGACAACACCACCCAGGGCGACAGCCCGCCGCCCCACTGCACCAGCGCCTGCGCCGCCATGTCCGACAGGCCCGATTCGCGCATCGCCACGCTGATGGCCAACATACCGTAAATCAACATCAAGATCGGCCACTCAATCGACTTGTAGGCCTCGTCCGGCTTGATGCAACCCGTCAGCACCACCAACACCGCACCAATCAGCGCCAAGCCCTCAATCGGCATCACATCCAGCGCCGCCAGCGCCATCACCGCCACCATGGTGCCCACGGCCAGCGGCGCCTTGTGGCGGCGCTGCCCGCTGGCCTTGCCCTCGGTCAAGGCAAACAAATCGCCGTTCTCACAAAAACGCTGAATCTGGCGCGTGGGGCCCTCCACCAACAACACATCGCCAAACTCCAGCTGAAAATCGTCGCCCATGTTGGCAATCGACACGTCTTTGCGGTGCACCGCCATCAGGTGAATGCCGTAGCGCGACGCCAAATCCAAATCGCGAATCGGGCGCAGCACATAACGCGAGGTTTGCCCCACCAGCGCCT
>CAMBOY010000056.1 GCA_945869245.1 Hydrogenophaga intermedia | reverse complement strand
CAAAAAGCCAAGTGGTTGCTGCGGGCCGAAAAAGCCGGTCACACCGGCACCCTGGACCCGTTGGCCAGTGGCGTCTTGCCACTGTGTTTTGGTGCAGCCACCAAATTCAGCCAATTGCATCTGGATGCCGACAAAACTTACGAGACGGTGGTGCGCTTGGGCGTGACCACCCGCACGGCAGACGCCGAAGGTGAGGTGCTGCAACGCCGTGCCGTGCGCTGCAGCGTGGGCCAAGTGGTGGAGGTATTGGACCGCTTCACCGGCCTGATCAGCCAGATTCCGCCAATGCACAGCGCACTCAAAAAAGACGGCAAAGCGCTGTACGAATACGCTCGCGACGGTCTGGAGGTCGAGCGCGCGCCACGCCAGGTCACCATCCACGCGCTGGAGCTGCTGGACCTGCGGCTTGACGGCGAAGAGCCGCAGCTGCGTCTGCGCGTGAGCTGCAGCAAAGGCACTTATATCCGCACCTTGGGCGAAGACATTGGCGAGGCGCTGGGTTGTGGTGGCCACTTGAGCCTGCTGCGGCGCATCGCCACCGGGCCGTTTGATCAGAGTCAGTGCCTCACACTGGAGGCGCTAGAGGCCATGGGGGAAGAACAACGCCTCCAGATGCTGCGCCCGGTGCAGTGTTTGTTGCCCGATCACACGCCGGTCACATTGGACAGCGACGATGCGGGTCGGTTTTTGAGCGGCTTGCGCCGCCGTGGCGACTGGCCCGACAACCACACGGTCGCGGTGTACGCCCCCGATCAGCAATTCCTTGGCGCCGCACATGTGCACGCCGGCGAACTCATTCCCAGCCGCTTGCTCAGCCCAAGCGACATCCAACAAATTCAAACTTCACTTCACGAGAGCATGTCATGAGCAAACCCATTCGCAATATCGCCATCATCGCGCACGTCGACCACGGCAAAACCACCATGGTCGACCAGTTGCTGCGGCAGTCGGGCACTTTTGCCGACCACGAAAAAGTGGTCGACACGGTGATGGACAACAACGCCATCGAACGCGAGCGCGGCATCACCATCCTGGCCAAGAACTGCGCCGTGAGCTGGGAAGGCACCCACATCAACATCGTCGACACCCCCGGCCACGCCGACTTTGGTGGTGAAGTGGAGCGCGCGCTGTCCATGGTCGACGGCGTGGTGCTGCTGATCGACGCCCAAGAAGGCCCTATGCCCCAGACCCGCTTTGTGACCAAGAAGGCGCTGGCTCTGGGCTTGAAGCCGATTGTGGTGGTCAACAAAGTGGACAAGCCTGGCGCCAATCCCGACAAGGTGGTCAATGCCGCGTTTGACCTGTTCGACAAACTCGGCGCCACCGACGAGCAGCTCGACTTTCCAGTGGTGTACGCCTCGGGTATCAACGGCTGGACCTCGATGGAAGAGGGCGCGCCCGGTGAGCAGTGGGGCCCCGACATGTCGGCCTTGTTCAACACCGTGCTCAAGCACGTCAAGCCCAATTCAGGCGACCCGGCCGCCCCGCTGCAGCTGCAGATTTCGGCGCTTGATTTCTCCACCTTTGTGGGCCGCATTGGTGTGGGCCGCATCAGCCAAGGCACCATCAAGCCCAATATGGACGTGCTGGTCATGGAAGGGCCTGATGGCAACACGGTCAAGGGCCGCATCAACCAGGTGCTGACCTTCCAGGGTCTCGACCGTGTGCAGGTCACCGAAGCCGGCCCGGGCGACATCGTCTTGATCAACGGCATCACCGACATCGGCATCGGCGTGACCGTGACCGATCCGGCCAGTCCCTCGCCGCTGCCCATGCTCAAAGTCGATGAGCCGACGCTGACCATGAACTTCTGTGTCAACACCTCGCCCCTGGCCGGGCGCGAAGGCAAGTTTGTCACCAGCCGCCAAATCTGGGATCGCTTGCAAAAAGAACTGCAACACAACGTGGCCTTGCGGGTGCGCGAAACCGACGAAGACGGCATTTTTGAAGTGGCCGGCCGTGGTGAACTGCACCTGACCATTCTGTTGGAAAACATGCGCCGCGAGGGCTATGAACTGGCCGTGTCCAAGCCGCGTGTGCTGTTCAAGGACATCAACGGAGAAAAGCACGAACCGATCGAATTGGTGACCGCCGACATCGAAGAAACCCACCAAGGTGGTGTGATGCAGGCTCTGGGCGAGCGCAAGGGCGAGCTGGTGAACATGGAGCCGGACGGCCGCGGCCGTGTGCGCTTGGAGTACCGCATTCCGGCGCGTGGCCTGATTGGTTTCTCCAACGAGTTCCTGAACCTGACGCGCGGTTCGGGCTTGATCTCGAACATTTTTGACGGCTACGAAGCGCACAAGGGTGAGATCGCCAGCCGCAAGAACGGCGTGTTGATTTCGATGGACGATGGCGAAATCTTCACTTACGCGCTGGGCAAGCTCGACGACCGCGGCCGCATGTTTGTGAAAGCGGGCGACCCGGTGTACGAAGGCATGATTGTGGGCATCCACAACCGCGACAACGATCTGGTGGTCAACGCCACGCGCACCAAGCAGCTGACCAACTTCCGTGTCAGCGGCAAGGAAGACGCGATCAAGATCACGCCGCCGATCGAACTCACGCTGGAATACGGCGTGGAATTCATCGAAGACGACGAACTGGTCGAGATCACACCCAAGAGCATCCGCCTGCGCAAGCGCTTCCTGAAAGAGCACGATCGCAAGCGCGCGGGCAAGTAAATCCCAGCTGGCATGAGCGCTGTGCGTCTGACCCATGGCCAGGCCCTGGCGGGTATGGTGCTGGCGCCATTCCTGTGGTCTACCGCGGGGGTGGTGACGCGCCAACTGGAGAGCGCGGAGCGTTTTGAAGTGACGTTTTGGCGCAGCGCGTTTGCTGGTGTGGCCCTGGTGCTGCTGCTGCCTGTGCTGCGCGCACTCGATGGCAGCGCGCAGCGCGTGCCGGCCAATGCGTCGTTGGCGCTGCGCTGGTGGGGCATCAGCGTGGGGTCGCGGTCATTTTGGCTGTCAGGCGTGTGCTGGGCGGTCATGTTCACCGCGTTCATGGTGGCGCTCACCATGACCAGCGTGGCCCATGTGCTGGTGCTGCTGGCGATTGGGCCCTTGTTGACTGCGGTACTGGGCCGTGTGGTGCTGCACCAGGTCTTGCCGCTGCGCACCTGGCTGGCGGTCGGCGTGGCGGTGCTGGGCATCGTCTATATGTTCGGCAGCCAGTGGATTGAGGCCATGGCCAACCCCGCCATCGACAGCGCGCGCTTGTTGCTGGGCACCGGCATTGCGCTGCTGGTGCCTATGGCTGGCGCCATCAACTGGATTGTGGTGCAGCGCAGCCAACAGCGCGGCCAAACCATCGACTTGGTGCCGGCGGTCATGGTCGGTGGCCTGCTGTCGGCGGCCATCACCGCACCTGCGGCCTGGCCATTTCAGGCCAGTCTGTCCGACGTCACCTGGTTGGGTGCGTTGGGTGTGTTTCAGCTCGCCATTCCCTGTGCCTTGAGTGTGCTGTGTGCCAAAGTCCTCAAAGCGGCCGAGGTGTCGCTGCTGGCCCAACTGGAGGTGCTGTTTGGCATCGGCCTGACCTGGGCCTTGGCCGGCGAAGAACCCGCTCGGCAGGTTTTGCTGGGCGGCGTCGTTGTCATGACCGCCTTGCTGGTCAACGAATGGCTGGGCTGGCATGATCGCCGCAGCACACCGCGCATACAGACCTTGAACTCCCCAGGAGACCGCTCATGACATCGCCTTCGCTCAGCCCCTGGATCGACAGTGAGGTGCGTGGCCGGGTAGGCTGCCTGACCCTGAACCGCCCAAAGGCGCTCAATGCTCTGTCTCTGGACATGGTGCGCGCCATCACCGATGCGCTGCTGCGCTGGCGCGATGACGCCCAAGTGCTGGCGGTGGTGGTGCGTGGCATGGGCAAAGAAGGCCCGTTCGGGGCTTTTTGTGCCGGCGGCGACATCCGCTTCTTTCACCAGGCGGCGCTGGCCGGCGACCCGGCGCTAGAGGATTTCTTCACCGAAGAATACGCACTCAACCACCTCATCCACACCTACAGCAAGCCCTACATCGCCCTGATGGACGGTGTCGTCATGGGCGGCGGCATGGGCATCAGCCAGGGCGCGAGCCTGCGGCTGGTGACCGAGCGCACCGCCATGGGCATGCCCGAGACCCTGATTGGTTTGTTCCCCGATGTGGGCGGTGGCTATTTCCTAAGCCGCACCGCTGGCCGTCTGGGTGAGTATTTGGCCCTGAGCGGGCGGGTTCTCAAAGGCCTGGAGCCGCTGATGGCGGGCTTGGCCGACGCCTTTGTCGACAGCGCGCGTCTGCCCCGGCTGTGGGATTCGCTGGGCGAGACGCCGTTTGAAAGCGGCGAGGCGGTGCAGCGCTGGTGCCACACCTTCGCCACCACGCCCGAGTGGCCGCGCCACCCCTGGCCCAGCGCCGAGATCGATACCGTGTTTGCCCTGCCCAGCGTGGCCGACATCGTCTCGCAATTGGAAGCCGCCGACAGCGCCTGGGCTCGCGATACCGCCGCCGTGTTGCGCCAACGCTCGCCTCTGATGCTGCATGTGGTACTGGAGCAAGTTCGGCGCGCGCGCGGCATGAGCTTGGCCGACGATTTGCGCCTGGAACGCGATCTGGTGCGCCATTGTTTTGTCACCCGGCATTTGCAGCGCGCTGGCGCCAGCAGCGAAACGGTGGAGGGCATCCGCGCACTCGCGGTGGACAAAGACCACGCGCCACGTTGGTCACCCCAGCGGGTCGAAGATGTGACGCCCGCGCACTGGCAGCCGTTTTTTGTGTCGCCTTGGCCGACGCACGCCCACCCGCTGCGCCACTTGGGCGAATAAGGCGCGCTTCGCTCAGCGGTTGCGGTTTTTCATGGCGCGTTCCACTTCGCGCTTGCCCTCGCGGTCTTTGATGGTATCGCGCTTGTCGTGTTCTGCCTTGCCCTTGGCCAAAGCGATTTCGCATTTCACCTTGCCGTTTTTCCAGTGCAAGTTCAGCGGCACCAAGGTGTGACCTTTTTGCTCCACCTTGCCCACCAGCCGACGGATCTCTTCCTTGTGCAGCAGCAGTTTTTTGGTGCGGGCCGCGTCGGCACTCATGTGGGTGGAGGTGGTGCGGATCGGGTTGATCTGACAACCGAGCAAAAACAGCTCACCGTCGCGAATCAAGACATAGCCATCGGTGATCTGCACCTTGCCCTCGCGCAGAGCCTTGACCTCCCAGCCTTGCAGCACCATGCCCGCCTCGTGGCGCTCCTCAATGTGGTAGTTGAAGAGCGCCTTTTTGTGCTCGGCGATGCGGCTGTTGCCGGCCGGAGCGCCTTTGGTTTTTTTGTCGGTGGTGGCCATGGTGGTTACAAATGGGGCGAGCGGTGGGCTGCCCGCAGGCGCGGCCTACAATGCGGGCGCGCGGATCCTGCTTGAACAGGTGAGGTACCGATTGTATGAAAACGATTCACAAATCCGTCTTGCTGACCCACAGCGCCGCCGAGATGTTTGCGCTCGTGACCGATGTTGCGCGTTATCCCGAGTTTCTGCCCTGGTGCAACGACAGCGCGGTATTGGAACGACACAGCGACGGCATGTTGGCGCGTGTCGGCATGTCGATGGGGGGCTTGCGCCAAAGCTTCACCACCCGCAACCAACACGAGACCGACAGCGCGGTCCACATGCGCCTGGTCGACGGGCCGTTTTCCATGCTCGAAGGCACCTGGCGTTTTGTGCCTTTGGGCGACGGCGCCATGAAGGCTTGCAAAGTGGAGATTTCTTTGCGCTACGCGTTCTCGAGCCAGACTTTGGCCGCTTTGGTCGGTCCCGTGTTCGACAAGATCGCTGGCTCCTTGGTGGACGCTTTTGTCAAACGCGCAGACCAAGTGTATGGCCGCTGATCCGCCGCCGATCGCCATCACGGTCTGCTATTCGCCCCAGGCGCGGCAGGTGGTGGAATACCCGCAGCAGTTGCCGGCCGGCACCACGGTGGCGCAGTGGCTTGCCAACGCCGAGTGTCCGCCCGGTCACGCACCCCACACCACCTTGGCGCTGTGGGGGCGCCCAGCCGAGCCGAACCATGTGCTGCGCGACGGCGACCGGCTGGAGTGGCTGCGGCCGCTGACGGTCGACCCCAAAGTGGCGCGCCGCGAACGCTTCAAAGGGCAGGGCGCCAAAACCGCTGGCTTGTTTGCCAGCCGCCGTCCCGGCGCCAAATCCGGCTATTGACGTTCAGCCGGGCGCGCAATCGCTGCGCACCATCGACTCCAAACGTTGGCGCTCAGCGGCAATGGCTTTTTCGTCCAAGAACTCGCGCTCGCCTTTGTCGTTGACGGTCGCGATGCGCATGCCGGAATTCACGGTGATCAGCGCACGCCGTGCGCGCTGGCAGTTGTCGGCCCGCAGGGCAGCGACGCGCGCCTCTTCGGCCTTGACCTTTTTCTGCAGCTCGGCCTCGGCCTTGAGATCGGCCTCGGGTCGTGGCACCGGGCCGCTTGTGCGTTTGTCACTGGGGGCCTCTGGAATCGCCACCGCTGGCGGCTCTTGCGACAGCGCGCGCTTGGCGGCTTTGGGCCTGCTGACAATGGCCGACTCGGGCACAGACGGTGGCGGCGCTTGGTCGCTGAATACCCGGCGACCGGTATCGTCGCGCCATTGCCACTGCGCCTGCGCAGGCCACGCCAGCAACAACACGGCAGCAAAGGTGGCCGCCGCGCGCACGGTGTAGGAGGTTTGAACGAGCTTCATAAGCAATAAGTGTAAACCTCAGCGCCGCGCCGCAACAACCCTCAGGGTTTGCCCTGTGTACGGGCGTTTACAATCCGGTTTTTGGAGGCTTCTCCCATGCGCCTACTCGGCAAAGCGCTCACCTTCGACGACGTTCTGCTCGTCCCCGCTTATTCACAAGTCCTGCCCAAGGACACCTCGCTCGCCACCCAGTTCACCCGCAACATCCGCCTGAACCTGCCCCTGGTGTCGGCCGCCATGGACACCGTGACCGAGGCCCGGCTGGCGATTGCCATCGCGCAAGAGGGCGGCATCGGCATCGTGCACAAAAACCTCACAGCGCAAGAGCAAGCCGCCCATGTGGCCAAGGTCAAGCGCTACGAATCGGGGGTGCTGCGCGACCCGGTGGTGATCACGCCCACCACCACGGTGCGCCAGGTCATGGCGCTCTCCGACGAACTCGGTGTTTCGGGCTTCCCGGTCTGTGATGGCGGCAAGGTGGTGGGCATTGTCACCGGCCGCGATCTGCGCTTTGAGACCCGCTACGACCAACGGGTGAGCGAAATCATGACGCCCCAAGAGCGTCTGGTGACCGTGCCCGAAGGCACCACACCCGAGCAGGCCAAGGCGCTGCTCAACAAGCACAAACTCGAACGCCTGCTGGTGGTCAACGAGGCCTTCGAACTCAAGGGGCTGATCACCGTCAAGGACATCACCAAGCAACTCAACTTCCCCAATGCCGCGCGCGACACCGCCGGCAAGCTGCGCGTGGGCGCTGCCGTGGGCGTGGGCGAGGGCACCGAAGAGCGCGTCGAAGCGCTGGCCCGCGCTGGCGTGGACGCGATTGTGGTGGACACCGCACACGGCCACAGCAAAGGCGTGCTCGACCGGGTGCGATGGGTCAAACAGAATTACCCGCACATCGAGGTCATCGGCGGCAACATCGCCACCGGCGCGGCTGCTTTGGCTTTGGTGGAGGCCGGCGCTGACGCGGTCAAGGTCGGTATTGGGCCTGGCTCCATCTGCACCACCCGCATCGTGGCGGGTGTGGGTGTGCCGCAAATCATGGCGGTCGACAGTGTGGCCACCGCCCTCAAAGGCACCGGTGTGCCACTGATCGCCGATGGCGGTATCCGCTACAGCGGCGACATCGCCAAAGCGATTGCCGCAGGGGCAGGCACGGTGATGATGGGCGGCATGTTCGCCGGCACCGAAGAGGCGCCGGGTGAAGTGATTCTGTTCCAGGGCCGCAGCTACAAGAGCTACCGGGGCATGGGCAGCATTGGCGCCATGCAGCAGGGCAGCGCTGATCGCTACTTCCAGGAAAGCAGCACCGGCAACCCCAATGCCGACAAGCTGGTGCCCGAAGGCATTGAAGGCCGCGTGCCCTACAAGGGCTCGGTGGTCGCCATCATTTACCAAATGGCGGGCGGCTTGCGCGCCAGCATGGGCTACTGCGGCTGCGCCACGATTGCCGAGATGCACGACAAGGCCGAGTTTGTCGAGATCACCGCCGCCGGCATCCGCGAGAGCCATGTGCACGATGTGCAGATCACCAAGGAAGCGCCGAACTATCGCGCCGATTGATGCCCAAAGATTGACCATCCATCGCTAGAATATGGCCAGAATTTTTGAATTCTGGCCATATTTATTTGGAGCCACCATGCAAACCATGACCATCGCGCAAGCCAAAAACCAGCTCTCCAGCCTGATTCATGCTGCGGAGCAGGGCGAAGAAGTCGTTTTGACGCGCCACGGCAAGCCCGTTGTGCGCTTGGTGGCAGAGAATCCCATCAACGATTCGCAGACGCTTGCTGCGCGTGAGGCAGCCGTATTGGCCCAGTTTGCAGCTGCACGCAAGCAGCTGAGAGGCAAAGTCAAGCTGGAAGACATCAGGGCGCTGCGAGAAGAAGGCCGTCGATTTTGAACACGGAAGCACCCACTGTCGTCATTGATGCCTCGGTCAGCCTGGCCTGGTTGCTGGACGAGCCAGACAACAGCGTCGCCTTCAAGGGCCTGTTCCTGCAGGCTTTCAGGCGCCAATGTGTGGCGCTGGTGCCAGCGCTGTGGCATTGGGAATGCGCCAATGTGCTGCTGGGCATGGTCAAACAGCAAGCCATATCGCTGCCCCAAGTGCCGGGCTACCTGGAGTTGATGCGTTACGCCAATCCTCAAGAAGATGCGATGCCCAGCGCGCAGGTGCAGCACGCCACGATCGAACTGGCCCATATTGCTGGCTTGAGCTACTACGACGCGTCGTATGTCGAACTGGCGCTGCGCCGCAAGGCCAGCTTGGCCACGCTGGACGGCAAGATGAAAACGGCGGCCCAACATTTGGGCGTGGCTTGTTTGGATATTTGACTCAACTTGAACACACACATGTCTCACCAAAAAATTCTGATTCTTGATTTCGGCTCCCAAGTCACCCAGCTGATCGCGCGGCGGGTGCGCGAGGCCCATGTGTTTTGTGAGGTGCATCCTTGCGATGTGAGCAGCGACTGGGTGCGCGAATACGCCTCCGATGGCAATCTCACAGGCATCATCCTCTCGGGTTCACACGCCAGCGTGTACGAGGTGGACGACAAAGCGCCTGATGCGGTGTTCGAGCTGGGCGTGCCAGTGCTGGGCATTTGCTACGGCATGCAGACCATGGCCAACCAGCTCGGCGGCAAGGTCGAAGCGGGCACCACCCGCGAATTTGGCTACGCCGAAGTCCGCGCACACGGTCACACCGAGCTGTTCAAAGGCATTGAGGACTTCAGCACCGCGCAAGGCCACGGCATGCTCAAGGTCTGGATGAGCCACGGCGACAAGGTCACCGAACTGCCGCCTGGCTTCAAGGTCATGGCCAGCACACCGAGCTGCCCGATCGCCGGCATGGCGGACGAAGTGCGCCGCTTTTACGCCGTGCAGTTCCACCCCGAAGTCACACACACCGTGCAGGGCAGGGCGATTCTGGAACGCTTTGTGCTGGGCATCTGCGGCACCAAGCCCGACTGGATCATGGGCAACTACATCGACGAAGCGGTGGCCAAGATCCGCGAGCAGGTGGGAGACGAAGAAGTCATCCTGGGCCTGTCCGGCGGGGTGGATTCGTCGGTGGCCGCCGCGCTGATTCACCGCGCCATTGGCGACCAGCTGACCTGCGTATTTGTTGACCATGGCCTGCTGCGCTTGAACGAAGGCGATATGGTCATGGAAATGTTCGAAGGCCGCCTACACGCCAAAGTGGTGCGTGTGGACGCGAGCGACCTGTTTTTGGGCAAGCTCGCCGGGGTCACTGAGCCAGAAGCTAAGCGCAAAATCATCGGCGGCTTGTTTGTGGATGTGTTCAAGGCCGAGGCGGCCAAGCTCAAGGCGGGCAGCGGTGGTCACAAGGGTGCCACTTTCCTCGCGCAAGGCACCATTTACCCCGACGTCATCGAGAGTGGCGGCGCCAAGAGCAAGAAGGCTGTCACGATCAAGAGCCACCACAACGTGGGTGGTTTGCCCGAGCAGCTGGGCTTGAAATTGTTGGAGCCCTTGCGCGACCTGTTCAAAGACGAGGTGCGCGAATTGGGCGTCGCCCTGGGCCTGCCGCGCGACATGGTCTACCGCCACCCCTTCCCGGGCCCGGGACTGGGCGTGCGCATCCTGGGAGAAGTCAAAAAGG
The DNA here is from genome assembly GCA_945869245.1 of Hydrogenophaga intermedia. Classification (GTDB taxonomy): domain Bacteria; phylum Pseudomonadota; class Gammaproteobacteria; order Burkholderiales; family Burkholderiaceae_C; genus Hydrogenophaga; species Hydrogenophaga intermedia_B. Next base: position 3,226 of record CAMBOY010000056.1, on the reverse strand, counting down.
ACTACGCCGACTTGCTGCGCCGCGCCGATGCGATCTTCATCGAAGAGCTGCGCAACACCATCGACAGCCACAGCGGCAAGAGCTGGTACGACCTGACCAGCCAGGCCTTCACCGTGTTTCTGCCGGTGAAAAGCGTGGGCGTGATGGGCGACGGCCGCACCTACGACTACGTGGTGGCGTTGCGCGCGGTGCAGACCAGCGATTTCATGACCGCCGACTGGGCCGAGCTGCCCTACGCGCTGCTCAAAAAGGTCAGCAGCCGCATCATCAACGAGGTGCGCGGTATCAACCGCGTGACCTACGACGTCTCCAGCAAGCCGCCTGCGACCATTGAGTGGGAGTGACTTTTATCACGTAAGTTGTTGATTTATATAGGTTTTCAACTTACACAAAAGTTTCACAAAATCGCTAAGCTGTTGATTTTTAAGGGCTGCGAAGTTAAAGTTACACGTAAAGCTACACAAAGCTGTAGCTACTCAAAATCGTAGTAACTCGCAGCCCCATATGCCTCTCAAAAAACACTCATTTAACGACGACGAAGAACCCATATTCGACGAAGCTGTAATCTACAAGCGAGGCGAATATTGGCAGATACGTATGTGGCTTGCTAAGGAGCACAAGTACGCTCGGTTCAGTCTTAAAACGAGAAATAAAAGCACGGCAATAGACAACGCTAAGCTCCATTATCACGAGCTTAAGGCTGGCGAGTTGGCAGGTAAAAAGTACTTTTCTCAAACGACTAAGATAGGAGTTGAGCGTTATTTGGAACAACGTGAGCTAGAAGTAGGGCAAGCGGCTGGCATTGTAGCTGGGCGATATAGGACGATTAAGACACACTTAGAGCATTGGCTTAACTTTATTGGGCGTGACGTTAAGCTGAAAGAACTTGAGCGTACGGATTGTGAGAACTACTTTTTAGAGCGTACTAAGGGTAAGAAAAAGCTCGCTGTTAGTCCTACAACCATAGCCAACGAGCAAGCTACCATCAACGCAATGATGAAGTGGCTGTACAAACGCAACGAGACTTACATAGACGGTTTCGACTTTAAGAAGCTGCCAAAGACGGACAAAGGCGAAGAAGCAAATCGACGCAATACATTTACAGACGCTGAAGTTGAGCGCATAGTAAAGGCGCTAGACGACTACATTAAGACAGCAGAAAAGGACTTGAAAGGCGAGGGTAACGTCCAAAAAGCTGTAGGTGGATACTACTTGGGCGTGTCGTTAATCAGTGGGCTACGGCGTGGGGAACAGATACAGCTTAGATGGACTGACATTGACAACGACTTAGGCTACAGAGAAGAAGGGCGTAGCAATGAGCTTGTCAAAATCAAAGTGCGTGGCGAAACGAGTAAGGTAAGGCAGACGAGACGCTTTATTGTTAAGGATGATGCCAAGTACTTTGAAGGCTTAATGAAGCTACAGATAAAGCTATTTGAACTTGGCAAGGTGACGGAAAGTAAAAGACTTGCTACGCTAGGCGATAGAATCGTATTCTCAATTAATGGCGAAACAGCAATTACCGCCCGTGCTATCGGCTATCACTTCGATAAGATATTAGCGTTGGCTAAAGTAAGCACAAATGACAGAGACATAGTGCCGTACAGCTTCCGTCACTACTTTATCACTAACCGAGTCAATAGCAATCTGCCAATCGCATCAATTGCTGAGATGTGCGGCACTAGCATCACTCAAATCGAAAAGACTTACTACCATACGACGGAAGACAAGATGGTGAGTAACGCTTTGGCAGACTACGATATTAAAGACGGTATGCTAATTCCAAAGTAAAGCTTGTTGGTGGGTGGTGAGTAAAAACGGCCAGGCTAAAAGCATAAGTACTTGGGTGCTGAAAATTGCGTAACAAAAATTAACGGGTACAGATACCATTTTTGCTATGCCTGTCATCACCGCAACCAAGATTTTTTAAAAGCCAATATCACCGCCAGAAGTGTGCGATTTAGCGCCGAAAGACGCATTATTGATACGAGACACGGCGCCGTTGTAAGGCTGGGCTAGGTTCTGCTGTGCTGTGGGTAGCTGTGCGTTAGGCGGCGACTTGGGCTGGGGGTTGGCAACTTTAGGCTTGGGTGGTGGTGGGGGTGGCTTGGGGGTTGGCATTTTTACTGCCTTACCCATACTACCCTTACGCTTACGTGGCTTGAGCTTGGCGGTAGCCTTACGCTGTGCTTCAGCCTTCTTCTGTTCCTCAGCTTGCTTTGCTATAGCTGCCCAAGTGTTATCAATAATCGTACGCAAAAGTCCAAGCTGTGCTTCCGCATCCGCAAACTCAAAGAACCTCATACAGTCTCCTTTTCTTTTATTTATGAGAAAAGGAAATTAGGCTGACTTACGCAAAGCCAGCCCTTACGCTGTCATTTATTAAAGCCAGAGCGTAGCTTATCGCTGGCTGTGTTGATTGCTTCGTCCAGTTCGCCAGTCGTTACAGCTTCCTTAATCAGCGCCAGAGTGCCAATCAGTTCGTCTGTATTCGCAACCTCTACGGCGTTCTTTCCCTTAGCCAGCTCAATCACCTTGCTGCCGTAGCGTACGCTGAAGTTAATCTTACCGTTATCAGCAGTCCAAAACCATTCCTTTACACGCTTTGTCGTCTCAATAGTACGGCGTTCGCCAGTGTCAGCGTTAGTGACAGTCTTAAGCTTTTTAGGTGCGTACAAACGTCCATCTTTCTGTGCTGTTGCCAGCTCAATCTGTTCTGTAATCTTCGCAACCAACTTGTTGCGACGATAAACAATAGGACTAACAGTACGGCTACGCTTGCTATTGACAAGCTTCAGTTTGGCTAGTGCGCTCATAAAATCTCCTTTTCGTAAAGTGGAATTTGTACTGTAACTTCAGAAAAGCTTAAGGACAACCGAACGGAAAATTTCTCCTATCCTTTGATTTCGGATAAATAGATATATGAAGCTAGAAGAAATCCGCAGACGTACAGCCTACAACCCTAATGCGTTGCCTACAGTTAAGGCAGCTACACGCACGTGGGTAAGTGGTATGGCTAGAGAATTTCCCCTAGCTTTGACATTGACACTGAAGCAAAGCATTATCGAAGAAACGTCGAAAGGTACTGTTCGACGTGCGATTACAAAGCAAGATTGCGAACGAATTACGCAACGTTTCCAGCAAAAACTAAATTTTGCTGTATTCGGTCACGCAGCCAAAAGACACGGCAAGACATTGAAATACTTGCCAGTAGTTGAGGGTGAGC
>CAMBOY010000055.1 GCA_945869245.1 Hydrogenophaga intermedia | reverse complement strand
ATGTCCCCGGCGTTGCTGAGGCTGCCGGCGCGCAAGGCCAAATCGCCCCGGCTGTAGAGCTGGGCGCCTTGGCCCTGGGTGTAGCGGGTGGCGTCCAGCGTGGCTTGCCCCACGTCCACCGCGCCGCCACTGAGCTGCACGTCTTGGGTGTTGACGTTTAAGGTGTCGGCCCGCAGGGTGCCGCCCGACACGGCCAGGGTGTCGCCCCGCGCTTGCACGCTGGCCGCGCTGATGTGGCCAGCGTTGTGCAGCGCTTGGCTGGTGCTGACCTGCAAATCACCAGCGGCGGCCAGGGTGGCGGCTTTTTGGTTGAGCAGCTCACCACCAACGCTGACCACACCGGTGGCCAAGGGGGCGGGCGCTGGTGCGGGCGTGGGGGCCGGAGCGGGTGCGGGGGACGGTGCCGGAGCGGGTGTGGGCGCTGGCGTTGGGGCCGGTGAGGGCGCAGGTGAAGGTGCCGGAGCGGGCGCCGGCGCTTGCACCGCGCCCACGGCTGCGCCGCTGGCGTTGCGCAGGGTCTGGGCCTGCACCTGCAGCGCCTGCGCGCCGCTTTGCCAGATGTCGCCGCTGTTGCTCAGGCCCGCCACCGCCACGTCCAGCCGCTGGGCGTTGATGTCGCCGCTGTTGTCCAGTTGGCTGGCGCGAACGTTGGCCTCCAGCCCGGCGCGCACGGTGCCGCTGTGGGTGATGCTCTGCCGTTCGGTGTCGGTGCCGGCGTGCAGCGTCAGGTTGCCGGCTGCCGTGACGCTGCCGCTGATGTCTTGCCGCTGCGCGGTCTGGATGGCCACATGGCCCAGCTTGGCCTCGATGGCGCCGGCCGAGCTGAGCCAGCCTTTGGCGTCGATGTGCACATCGCCCGCGCTGGCGCTCAGGGTGCCGTGGTGGCGCACGCCCACGCCGGCTTCGGTGCCAATGAGGGTGATCTTGCCGGCGTACATGCCGCCGAGCTGGCTCACGTCCAGCGCAAAAGCCGGGGCGTCGCCGGCCGTCGGGGTGGCGCTCGCCTGCACCTGGTCTTGGTCGGCGCTGATGGTGTTGTCGCCAGCCACCACCTGCAGGTTGTTGGCGTGGACTTGGGCGTTGAGCTCGATGGCGCGCGCCAGGATGCCGGTGTAATCGGTGAGCTTGGCATCCAGCCCCGCGCCGTCGATGCGGATGGTGCCGCGCTGCACGCGGTAAGCCTCCAGGCTGCCACCGTTGATGATGGGTGTGCCAGTGGTGAGTGTGGCGTGGCTGGCGTTGATAAAGCCCGCGCCGTCCACGTTGATGCCCGCCGGGTTGGCGATGATGACCTCGGCACGCGAGCCCGCCACTTCGATATAGCCCCTGAGCTGACTGGGGTTGGCGCTGTTGACTTCGTTGACGATGATGCGCGCCTCACCACGCGCCAGCCACGGGTTGCCCTGCACCCAGCCACCGAGCTGGGTTTGCACGTTTTGGCGGCTGTTGTTGAGCACCGCCCCTTGGGCGTTCACGTCGAACTGCTGGTAGGTGTTGCGCGACACACCGGCCGCGCTGGGGGTCTGGATGTTGACCAGCGGCGTGCCGTTGGGCGCCAGCAGCACCGTGGGCTGCTGCGCGGCTGGCGCGCTGGGGTCGGCAATGATTTGCGCCTGCACCAGCGCGCTGGACAAGGCGGCCAGCGCCACGCTCAGCGCAGCCCCTGCGCGCAACGCGCGGCGTGTGCCCCGGGCCAGAGCAGGCCCGGCCCCTTTGCCACAGCGCACCGCGCTTTCGGCCACCGCCATGATGCAGCCGCGCGCGGCGTTAAAGACCAGAGTGAAGGCGTTGCGGTTCATGGTGAGTTGTCCCTGTCGTATCCGGTGTCGAAATCAGAAGCTCGCGCTCAGGCTGAAGCCGTAGGTGGTGTTGGCGGTGCGAAAGCCCTGGGGTTTGCGCACTGGGGCGCCCACAAACACGTCGTAGTTGAGTGCGCCGACCTTGCCGCGCCAGCCCAGCGCCCAGCCCGTGAGGCGCTGGCCAATCAGGTTTTGTGCGCTGGGGCCAGCCACGCGGCCATGGTCCAGCGCCAGGTAGACGTGCTGATTGGGCAAGGGCAGGGCGGTGCTCAGCTCGTTGCGCAGCAGCCAGCCGCGCTCGGCCGACAGGGCGCTGGCGCCGTCAAAGCCGCGCACGGTGTAGCGCCCGCCAATGCTGAAACGGTCTTGTGGTGTGAGCGGTGTGCGGTTGTTCTGCCAGCGCCAGTTGCCCTGGTATTGCCAGCGTTGGCCCCCAGCTGAAACGGCGTGCTCAGCTGCACATCGGCCGTCACCAAACGAAAGCGGTGCGTGCCTTCGCCAAAAAGTTCTTCAGGCGCTTCGTTGGCGCCAAAGGCCCGTGCGCCACGCTTGTAGTTCAGGCCAGCGTCGACCTGCGCCGGCCCCCACTGGGTTTTGTGCTGCAAGCCCAGCTCAAAGCCGCCCACGCGGCGGCGCTGCACCTCGACTTCGGTGTCGTCGATGAAGTTTTCTGACTGGCGCGCAAAGGCTTTGAGGCTCCAGCTGCTTTTGCTGACCGCGTCGCGGTGAAACAGGTGGGTGAGCTTGATGTCCTGGTTGTGGCTGGTGCCGCTGTACACATAGTCTTGTGTGGCGCCGGCCACGGTCTGGAAGTAGCGGTTGCGGCTGGCGTTCACACCCACCAGCCAGTAGCCCACCGGCACGCTGTAATGGGCCGTGACGCCACGGGTGCCGCGCCAGCCGGCGTCGCCACCGCCCAGGTCGCGCGACAGGGTGACGTACAGCAAATCGTTGAGCGTGAGCGCGTGGTCGTAGCTCAGTGTGGCGCTGCCTTGGTACTTGCCGCTGCTGTCGCTGCCGCTGTCGTCGGCGCTCAGGTTCAGGCGCCACAGCTTGGCTTGTGACCAGCTCACCACCAGGTCGCTGGTGCCGGGCTCGGTGCCGGGTTCGATCTGGATGTCGGCCTCGGCGGTGGGCACCCGTTTGAGGTTTTCCAGGGCCTGCTCCACATCGCGCAACTGCAGCACATCGCCCTCGGTCATGGGCAAGGCGGGACGCAGGGTGGCGCGGTCGTCGGGTGTGGCCAAGCGGATGCGGGCAATGCGCCCGGGGAGCACCTGCAACTGCAGGCGCCCGGTGCTCAGGTCTTGCGGCGGGGCCAGCACCCGGCTGGTGACAAAGCCTTGGGCGATCAGCGCGTCTTGCGCACGTTGAATGAGCTGGGCCACGCCTTGGGCACCCAGGCAGCGGCCCTGGGGTGCGTCGTCGCCCATGGGGCCTGCCAAGGCGGCCAAAAGCGCTGCGGTATCAATGGCGCTGCCATCGGCCCCGTCCAGAGCCACCGTGCCGATCACAAAACACGGCTGCTCCTTGGGCGGCAGGCGGCGCACGTCGTGGGCGGGCACATCGGGTGTCAGCCGCACATCGGGCGCGGGCTGCAGCTCTTGGCGCTGGCGTTGATCGCGCTCGCGGGCCTGGCGCTCGGCGTCGGCCGCGCGCTGCACATCGCTGGGGTTGGGATTGGCTGGCGTCTGGGCCTGCACCTGGTGGGCCAGCAGGGCACAAGCCAGCGCCACAGCAGAACGGGTCAGTGCACCGTAAAGTTGTTTGGATGCTGGGTTTTTATACATCCAAGGATTGTAAAAAACCGACCCTATCAAACCATCGCATGAACATGTAGTGTTGTGTGAACAATTACCTTCCTCGTGCTTTTGCGCTCAACGCTTTTTGGCTTGCCACGCTGACGCCCGCCCCAAAAGACTCCGCTGCTGCGCGCTCAACCCCGACATGACGCGCGAAGGGCTCGAACACATCATTCCGCCGCCTATCCGGTGTGTACCCGCCCCTGAACAGGCCCCAGCGCCCGCATCTGCCCCCACACCACCGCTCCATAATGCCCCACCAGTGGCGCACCGCCGCTGCCGGGAGACGCCATGGCTTGGTCTGCAGAACAACCTTTTCAATCGCTGGCCCTCACCGGTGGGGGCTATCGCGGCTTGTTCACCGCGCAGGTGCTGTCCACGCTCGAAGCGCACACCGGCCAGCCCATTGGGCGCTGCTTTGATTTGGTGGCCGGCACGTCCATTGGCGGCATCGTGGCGCTGGCGGTGGCGTTTGAAATTCCCATGCGGCGCGTGGTGGACGTGTTTGTGACCGAAGGCGAACACATCTTCCCGCCCAGCCCACCGCCGCGCAGCACCGTGGGCCAGCTGGTGGACCTGTTGCGCCACCGCAAACGCCCACGCTACCGCAGCGAACCTCTGCGCACGGTCATCAGCGACCTATTGGGCGCCGACACCCGACTGGGCGACGCGCTGCACCCAGTGCTGATACCCGCCGTCAACGTCACCACCGGTGCGCCGCAAATCTTCAAAACACCCCACAAAGCCAGCTGGGTGCGCGACCAGCACTACCGCGCCGTCGACCTGGCCCTGGCCACATCGGCCGCACCCACGTTTTTTGAGCTGGCCGAACTCGACAAACAACGCTTCACCGACGGTGGCCTGTTCGCCAACGCCCCCGACCTGATTGCCATGCAAGAAGCCGAACACTTTTTGGGTGCGCCACAGCCAGCGCAGCGCATGCTCAGCATTGGCACCACCACCCAGAGCTACGCCTTGTCGCACAGCCTGGGGCGCGGCCTGGGCATTGGCGACTGGATGCAGGGGCAACGCCTGCTGTCGGTCATGATCTCGGCGCAGCAGCAATTTGCCATCCAACATGTGGCGCACTGCTTGGGTGCGCGGCACCTGCGCATCGACCACGAGCCCGCCGCCGCCCAAGCGCAAGACCTGGGCCTAGACCGCGCCGACGCCGTGGCCCGCGACACCCTGCTGGCACTGGGCAGCAAAGCAGCCACCGACGCACTGGCGCGCCTGGCACCCTTGTTGCAACACCAGCCACAGCTGCACATCAGGCGCACAGCATGAGCACCCCCTGCCCCTTCTGCACCCTGCCGCCCGAGCGCATCGTGGCGGCCAATGCTGTGGGCTGGGTGGTGCGCGACGCCTATCCCGTGTCGCCGGGACACACACTCATCATTCCCCGGCGGCACATGGGCTCGTTTTTTGAGCTGAGCGCCGACGAGCGGCTGGGCCTGCTGGCCCTGCTGGACGAAGCGCGCACCGCGCTGCAGACCAGCCACGCGCCGCAGGGCTACAACATCGGCGTCAACGACGGCCCGGCCGCCGGGCAAACCGTGCCCCACCTGCACATGCACCTGATCCCGCGCTATGCGGGCGACCAAGCCGACCCGCGCGGCGGCGTGCGCTGGGTGCTGCCAGATCGGGCACAGTACTGGCCATGACAGCCAGCGACAGCGCCACCGTGCGCCAACTCTTTGATGGCCTGAAACGCGCGCCCAGCGCGGCGGGCAAATACGCGCCACACAAACCCCTGCTGCTCTTGCTGGCCTTGGCGCGGCTGCAACAAGGACACGCCGGGCCTTTTGCGTTCACCGAAGTGGAAGAGCCGCTGCGCCAGCTGCTGACCGAATTTGGGCCGTCCAACGCGCCCAACACGCGGCACTTGCCGTACTAGTATCTAGGCCAGCTAGCTAGACACCTAGATCGTCATGCTCTCGCAGCATTCTTGAACATTTTTGCCCTGAGACTGTATGTTTATACATATACTGGATGATAATCACGGCAGCAGGCTTGATAGTTGTGAGTCATCTGTGGCTGCGGCGCTCACAAGAATTGCCGAGCAGCGCTTTGGACTGGTGAGGTCATCCAGTTACACTACCCGGGATGATCCAACTACCGTCAAATGCCCCGCCGCAGTTTTCGGGCCATGAAACTTTCCCCTTGCGTCAGCTTTGGCTTCGCAAGGCATATGACGCAATTACGCAGTTTGGCGACCCGGCTCCGCGCTCGGTCTTCGCAGATGAAGAGGCCATCGTGCGCTTCGGTGTCGGCAAGAACATGGCAATGTCCATCAGATTTTGGGCTACCGCTTGCGGCGTCATAGAGGACAACGGTGGCTACAGCCCGACACGCCTTGGCAACTTGTTGTTCAATAGCAATGACGGTCTGGACGAATTCTGTGAGCGCACAGCAACGACTTGGCTGGTACATTGGCAGGTAGCAAGCACACACGAGAAGACCACTACTTGGTGGTTTCTCTTCAACCACATCACTCAGCAAGTGTTCGACCGCGACTTCATCGTTTCGTCGCTCACGAGCCTAGTCACTGAGCACAAGCTCCGCATCTCGATCGCCACGCTCAAGCGTGACGTCGAATGCTGCATCCGGAGTTATGTCCCACGTCTTGGCGGCGACTCTCCCGAGGAAATGAGCGAACCGCTGCTCGGAGAGCTTGGACTGATTCAGCAAAACGCCAAAAGCGCCTTCGACTTTCGCAGAGGGTCGAAACGCTCCCTGCCTGATGGGGTCTTTGCGTTTGCACTCCTCGACTATTGGGAGCGCATGCCTCATGCCGGCTCTGTTATGGCGTTTGACCGAGTCGCCTACGACTACGGCTCCCCCGGACGTGTCTTTAAGCTCGATGAAAACGCGGTTGCCGACCGCCTAATGGCCCTAGAAGACCTGACCCGCGGGCAAATTCAATGGATAGAGCAAGCCGGCATTCGGCAAGTCACTCGCCGAGGATTAGCTTTAAATAATCTAGGCGACTACAAGTACAAGCTCCTGGAAAGCGCCTATGCGTAAGCCGCTTGGTTCGTCTAGCGTCGAAACGAAAATGCTTTCGGACGTCGTCACCATTTCTCGTCAATTTCTCCGCTCAGTTCGTATCGACACTGACGTGGGCCGTGACGATGCACTGTCGGGCTATATATGCCAGGGAACTGCGCGCTCGCTGCTCGAAAGCATGGCTCGGCAGGTCGCGGAAACTCGACAACGCGCTTTCACATGGACAGGACCGTATGGGGGTGGCAAGTCCTCTCTCGCCCTAATGCTCTGCTCGCTGGTTGGCGGCAAGCATAAAATCCGCGCCAAAGCGCGGCAGCTTCTCGACATCCCAGATGGAAGCCTGCTTCATAGGGCGTTTGAAGCGAAAGGGGATGGTTGGCTGGTCGTCCCCCTAGTAGGCAAACGAGCGGATGTAGTTGGTGAGCTAAGTACCGCGCTCGCAAAAGCTCAAGGCGTTGTGCCGAGTCGAAAGAAGCAAATCGATGTCGTTGGTGAACTGGTTGCAGCAGCTGAACGCCATCCACAAGGTGTGCTGGTTGTCATCGACGAACTGGGCAAACTGCTCGAAGCCACGGCTCAAGACGGTGGAGACATCTACTTCTTCCAAGAGCTTGCAGAAGCAGCAAGTCGCTGCTCTGGCAAGCTCATCATCGTTGGCATCCTTCACCAAGCTTTCGAGGCTTATGCGTCACGGCTTGGTCGCGAGTCCCGAGATGAGTGGGCCAAAGTTCAAGGGCGCTTCGTCGACATTCCGTTAGTTGCTGCAGCGGACGAAGTTATTGAGTTGGTGGCCAAGGCCATCAACGTGAAAGATCCGAGTTTACCGAGTAATGCATCACACCTAGCAGAGAGAATCGCGGTCGCAATCCGCAACCGCCGCCCAGGCACGCCGGCAACTCTTGCTGAATCGCTGCGCGCGTGCTGGCCTCTCCATCCGGTAACAGCAGCCTTGCTTGGCCCTATTTCAAGGCGTCGCTTCGGGCAGAACGAGCGAAGCACTTTCGGTTTCTTAGCTTCACGAGAACCCTTGGGCTTCGTTGAGTTTCTCAACGGCTACGAGGCTCATTGGTTCACGCTGTACGGCCCCGCCGCTTACTGGGATTATCTTCGTGCCAATCTAGAGCCGGCGATCATCGCATCACCTGATGGACATCGTTGGGCACAGTGCTGTGACGCAGTGGAACGAGCTGAAGCAAAAGGTACCGACATACACGTCAAGCTGACGAAGACCATTGCGCTCATTGAGATGTTCCGAAATGGCTCGGGGCTTGTCGCTGAAGAGTCTGTACTCGCCGTGTCTACCCCGGGCGTATTGGAAGACCAAATTCGCAAAGCACTAGAGGATCTCGCGGACTGGAAGGTTCTCATTGAACGCAAGCACCTCGGCGCATGGGGAATCTATGCTGGGTCCGACTTCGATATTGATGGCGCTATTAATAATGCCCGCGCCGAAATTGGCGACCCGGACTTAAGCCTCACCTCAACGCTAAGCGACCTACAGCCGGTTCTGGCCAAACGGCACTATCAGAGAACGGGAACCATGCGATGGTTTACCCGTGGAATCATTCGCCTAAGCGACATTGAGACAGTGGCCGAGGAGTACTACCTCAAAGGCGCGAGTGCAGGAGCATTTGTTCTATGCCTCCCACCAGCCGGGCAAACAGTCCGGTCAGCAGAGCACAGGGTTCGCCACGCGAGCTCTTCCACGGGCGTAAAGACACTACTTTTCGGAACACCAAAGAACGCCGAACGCATCATCGAGCTGAGCCTCGAATTGGCTGCATCTCAACGCGTGATGAACACAAGACCAGAACTTCATGGCGATTCCGTCGCGCGCCGTGAGGTGGTAGGCCGAATTGAGGCTGTGAGAGCGTCACTCGAAGAAGAACTAGCAGATGCCTTCGAACTCTCGAAGTGGTACTGTCAAGGCGAAGTTGTCGAGACAAAAGGGCTCACTGCGCTTTCAATCATTGCCTCGGACATAGTCGAGCAGGTCTACAACAAGACCCCTTTCATATTTAGCGAACTCATCAATCGCGAAGCGCCATCCAGCAACTCCGTCAAAGCGCGGAAAGACTTGATGAACCGCATGGTCACCCATGCGCATCTACCCAAGCTTGGCTATGAAGGTTTTCCTGCTGACGCAGGCCTCTATTACACGGTATTGAACGATCCTGGGCTGCATCGTGCCCGCGATGATAGTGAGTGGGACTTTGGTGATCCGAACTTCAACACGCGCGGAAGGTCTTATGAAACCTTTTGGTGGTGGACCAAAAGCGAATTTCTTACAGAAGGAAAATCGGTCACGCTAAACGAGATCTATGCGGCTTGGACTAAACCACCATTTGGTGTTAGGTCTGGGGTTATGCCTGTTCTCTCACTTGCGTTCTATCTGGCTAACCGGGACTCTCTTGCACTTTACGTGAATGGTGTTTTCACGCCTGACTTGACTGATGCGGTAATTGACGAATGGACCCTAGACCCAGGCCGGATTCGCCTCCAGCATGTCGAAGCTTCAAAAGATAAAACCAAGCTGCTCAACGCAATTGCGAGGACGGTGTCCGACAGGTCAAACAATGTGATAAGCACGGCACCACTTGAGGTGGCGCGTGGGCTCGTCGGCCTCGTCGTTAGCCTACCTGTCTGGACTAAACGAACAACCACTGTATCTTTCAGAGCACAGCAGGTGCGTGCCATGCTTCTAAAGGCTAGCGATCCGCTACGAGTGCTCTTTTCGGACTTACCAACACTTCTAGAAGCACAGGATCCAGACACATTAAACAGCAGACTGCAAGCAGTCATTGATGAGCTCTCCTCTGCGTACCACGGGATGCTGTCCAATGTGCATGCACACCTTCTTGAAGCACTTGACCAGAGAAAACAGCCATTAGAAACGCTGCGCCTGCGAGCAACTACAGTCAAGGGAATGACCGGGGACTTTAAACTCGACGCGTTTGCGACTCGATTGGAAACCTACGAACAAACAGACGAGAACATCGAAGCTCTCATAAGCCTGGCCATCGACAAGCCCCAGGCTGCGTGGGCTGACCGAGATATCGACGCTGCTATGGCCAAGCTAGCGGACTGGGCGGTGGAGTTTCGTAAGGCAGAAACCATGGCGCCGCTTCGTGGCCGGCCATCCACGCGCCGCGTTATCGGGGTTGTCTTCGGAGCAAGTCATGGATTGGACGCCACCGGTTTCGTGGACATTTCCGACACCGATACACCTGCAGTCGATCGCCTTGTCAAGCAGTTCTTGGCTGATGTCCAAGGAGAACGCAAAGAAGTCGTATTGGCAGCTCTCGCAGAAGCGGGAGCCATGATGGTTAGACAGCAAGGCAAAGGGAACAAGAATGGCTGAACGTCACGTGTTGGGCCTGTCAGGTGGCAAGGACAGCGCAGCGCTCGCTGTGTACATGAGCCTGCACTACCCGGAGATTCCGCTAGAGTATTTTTTTACCGATACCGGCAAAGAGCTACCGGAAGTCTATGAGTTCCTTGGAAAGTTAGAAGGGTTCGTCGGCCGCAAAATTCATTTTCTGAATCCTCACCGTGACTTCGACTTCTGGCTGAGAACCTACAAAAACTACCTCCCTTCACCAAAGACTCGTTGGTGCACCCGGAAGCTTAAGCTTGAGCCGTTTAAGCAATGGATAAAGCCATCTCTGGACGCGGGGGATAAGGTATACAGCTATGTCGCCATTCGTGCAGATGAAGAACATCGCGAAGGGATGATCGCCCAGCATGAGAACCTCGTTGTACGCATGCCTTTCCGCGAACATGGAATCGACAAGCCCGGCGTTCTAGAACTGCTAGATGGCTCTGGACTAGGGCTGCCTAAATATTACGAGTGGCGTTCTCGCTCAGGATGTACCTTCTGCTTTTTTCAACAGAAGATAGAGTGGGTTCGCTTGAAAGAGAATCATCCGGAAGCTTTCGAGGCAGCGAAGGCCTATGAGAAGAATGCACTTGAACACGGCTCACCATTCACTTGGAGCCAAGGTGAACCGCTGAGCGCCCTTGAGCAACCTAAACGTATAGCCGAAATCACAAAGGACTTTGAAAATAGGAAACAGCGGGAGCTCGCCAACCGCAAGCCCAACCCACTTCGCGTTATCCCTATCGAGCCGGTCGATATTGACGACCTGTACCTCGAAGATGAGGGTGGCGGAGCTTGTCTAGTTTGTCACAAATGAATTTGCAATTGGGACGCGCCCTAGCTTGGTCAGAGATAGACCTAGCACCTGAAGTGCCTGGCGTTTACGCATGGTATTCCCGCCTTATCATCTCCAAAGCGGATATTGACGATGTTGTCAAACGTGTGCAGTTAGCGCGGCAAGAGAGTGAGGCAAAGGCACGTGCAGAAGTTGAGAATGCGCTCGACCGTTTCATATTCAGTCCGTACCGCGAAACGCCTTATCAAGTCGCTATGCGAGGGCAACTTAAGCCGAAATTCAGTGGAGAAGTGCACCATGAGCCAAGCAAGTCAGACTCGCTAATTGGTCGATTGGCATCAAATCCGGAACGATTTAGAACGGTTGCCGATGTTTTGAGGTCGGCGGCTCCATGGTTTACCGCACCGCTCTATATCGGCATGGCCATCAACTTGCGTAGTCGGCTTAAGCAACACCGTAACAAAATCGTTGAGCTGAGGGACCTACAAGGCCTGGGTTCCATTGATGAAGCCACAGAAGCGGGCTTTGCTAATCAGGTGGTCGCCCGAAACTTCGATCCTACAAACCTGTTCGTTCACATTGCTGAGGTCGATGTCGACAACAGTGAACACAATGATCTTGAGAATATCCTTAATCGAATCAACTACCCCATCTTCGGAAGGAACTGACATGGCCACCTTAATCAGCGGAGGTAAAAGCGCGCTTGACGTACATCTCAATGGAACCATCGGTACATTCCGTGTCAGTTCGGAAGACGGTAAGTCTGCTGGTGTCGAGGTCCGCTACCTTTTAACTCACGTAACGCTATCTGAGAAGCAGGGTCAAGCGCAGCTTCTTAGTATGCTTGCCCCTGTGCGAGAAGTCTTCGACTTAAAGCAACTTGGCTTTGACGAGATCATGCAGCGGGACATTGATGACGCGCGTGTTTCGCTCGAATTGATTCCATACTTGCTTGATACCTCCACGTCCGGTCTCATCAAACTCTTTCCACCCATTGTCGCTGTGGCGCTTCCGTTAAGGCCGAACAGTCGGGCGCCTGACGCTAACTACCGGAAAGTGGAGCGCACGCAGATTGACTCATCCGAGCACAAAGGGGTCAAGGAGGACCGCATCACGGCAGGGTCCGTTGGTGAGGAGCAGTTCGAGTTTTTTCAACACTCCCGCAATGACGCTCCGATTCCCGAAGGTGCTCGGCTGAGCCTTGCCCGCGACAACTGTACCTTGGCTATCGTCGACGGGCAGCATCGCGCTATGGCTCTTCTCGCGCTTTACCGAAACCTCACTGGCGGCTGGTCGGACGCGCGGCGTAGTCCCTATGAGGGGTATTACAAGGTTTGGCCGGAGAAGGAGATCCGTTCATACAACCTTAGCGAACTACAGCTTCCAGTGCTCATCTGTGCTTTCCCACAGCTCGACGGAACATTGGCTCAAGACATTGATGTAGTGCGTGCTGCTAGACGTGTGTTTCTTACTCTGAACAAGACCGCAAAAAAAGTCTCCGATTCACGCAACAAACTTCTCAATGACCAGGACATCGTCGCTGAGTGCCTTCGGGCAACGCTGTCGTACATCAAGGCTTTGGATGCAAAGGATGACACCGGCCTTCGTATCTGGAATGTAGAACTCGATCAAGAAGGCGACCGCGTCAAGATCGTTAGCGACGCGGCTTTCAGCGGTGTTAGCCACCTCTATCACATGACTGAGCAGCTGCTTATGCTTGGGTATGCAAGGGGTATCGAGGCCCGCGGTAAAGTCGGCGCGCCCCGTAAGCGTTTGGATGACGCCTATGACCGTCTCGGTTTGAAGGATGAGCTGACCTCGGACCAACGAACTGCCAACACCCGCACAAACTACTCTGATGAGATGGCTGAGATATTTCGCAGAAAGTGGACGCAGCTCTACGTTCCTATCGTGGACCGTGTCTTCGGTAAAGTTCATCCATACGCGGCATTCGCTCGGGCAACGATCAACCTGAAGGAGGCGCTCGAAAGTAGGCGAGATGCCGAACTCGAGAAAATGCTATTCGACGGACAGGCTACAGCACGCACTTTCGACGATTTCCGCGAAGGGCTCAATCGACGCGTCCAGGATAAGGAGCCGAACTGGACGACCCCAGAAATTCGAGAGACCCTCAACCGGGTAAATGGCGTACTGAACAGCAGAAATATTACTGTCGAGTCGATGAAAGCTACTCGTGCAACATTCATGCTGGATGCCATGTCGACTGCCGCTAAGAAGCAGGTCATCACGGATGGTGTCGTCGTAAAGCCGGTGCGTGATGCCGTTGACCGACTCTTTAGCAATGTATTCTCAACTGTAGCGTTCCAAACGGCACTTGTGTGCACCTACGCTGAGGCTGTTCAGATCGCCTTGGGCGGCGTACACCATTCGACTGCAGAATTGCTAGACGAGTATGTTGAATCAGTCAATCGCCTCCTAAAGCCAAAAAACATCTCCGAACTAAAAGCGTTGCTACATGCGTTCGAAGGCGAACTAATAGTTGAGCCAGAGATAAAGTTTACGGCCGGTGGGCCTACATTCCGGGAAGTCATCTTGCCTGGCGAGCTACAACCGGCAGAGTGGCCCAAGTACCGGTACCTGCTCCTCGAGATCTGGAAGCCTACTTCGCCGGAACTCAAAGCGCTCATAGATGAAGACAGGACACGCGCACGCGCAGGAGTGGCTCAATCACTTTTACGTCGCCGACTGGCGGCGTACTGTCTTGAGAATCGTGTTGAAGAGGCCGCCCTCACTAAGGAAGTGAAGGCAGATGTTCTTGCAAAGTCAAAGGCGATGTACGAGGAGTTC
>CAMBOY010000054.1 GCA_945869245.1 Hydrogenophaga intermedia | reverse complement strand
GGGCCAGATCGGCGGTACTGGCAAACGGCCCCTCGACACGCGCAGCCGCGATGCGTTCGGCCACCGACTGCGACAGGCCGCTGACCAGGCGCAGGCCCAGGCGCACGGCAGACTGTGTGGCAGCGCCTGACGATGCGGCTTCGAGCGTGCAGTCCCAAGCGCTGTGTTGCACACACACCGGCCGCACCTCCACGCCGTGGCGCTGGGCGTCTTGCACCAGCTGGCTCGGGCTGTAAAAGCCCATGGGCTGGCTGTTGAGCAGCGCCATCAAAAACACCGCTGGGTGGTGGCGCTTGATCCAGGCGCTGGCGTAAACCAGCAGCGCAAAACTCGCGGCGTGGCTTTCGGGAAAACCGTAGTCGGAAAAGCCCTTGATTTGCTCCACCACCCGGTGAGCAAAGTCGGGGTCGTAACCGCGCTCGGCCATGCCCTGGAGCAGGCGCTGTTCGTAGGCGCCGAGTGTGCCTTTGCGTTTCCAGGCGGCCATGGCACGGCGCAGGCCGTCGGACTCACCGGGCGTGAAGCCGGCGGCGATGATGGCGATCTGCATGCACTGCTCCTGGAACACTGGCACGCCCAGGGTGCGCTGCAAGGCTGTGTGCAAGGCGGGCGGGTAGTCCACCGGCTCCAGCCCCTGGCGGCGGCGCAGATACGGGTGCACCGCACCGCCCTGGATCGGGCCGGGGCGCACCAGCGCCACTTCTATCACCAGGTCGTAAAAGGTGCGTGGCCGCAAGCGCGGCAGCATGCTCATCTGCGCGCGGCTCTCGATCTGAAACACGCCCACGGTGTCGGCGTCGCTGACCATGTCGTAGGTGGCTGGGTCTTCCTGCGGGATCTGCGCCAGATCGCCCGGGCCGCCTGGTGCAGCCAACACATCGAGCGCCTTGCGCAGCGCGCTGAGCATGCCCAGCGCCAGCACATCGACCTTGAGCAGGCCGAGTGCGTCCAGATCGTCCTTGTCCCACTGCACCACGGTGCGCTCGGGCATGGCGGCGTTTTCGATCGGCACCAGCTCACACAGCGGCCCGCGCGTGAGCAAAAAACCACCGGTGTGCTGCGACAGGTGGCGCGGAAAACCGATCAACGTCTGCGCGATGTGGCGCAGCTGGCGACCAAGCAGGCTGTCGGGGTCGAGCCCGGCTTCGCGCAGACGTTCGGGATCGATTTCGCGTTCGCTCCAGCGGCTGTGGCTGCGCGCCAGCCGCCCGACCTGCTCGACCGACAGGCCGAGCGCGCGGCCGACCTCGCGCAGCGCGCGGCGCGCCTGGTAGCTGATGACGGCGGCGGTGAGTGCGGCGCGGTCGCGGCCGTAGGTGGCGTAGATGTACTGCATCACTTCTTCGCGGCGCTCGTGTTCAAAGTCCACATCGATGTCGGGCGGCTCTTGCCGTTCGCGCGAGATGAAGCGCTCGAACAAGGTGTTGCCCTGTTCCGGGTTGACTGCGGTGATGAACAGGCAGTAACAGACCGCGCTGTTGGCCGCCGAGCCGCGCCCCTGGCACAAAATGCCCCGGCCGCGCGCAAACGCCACGATGTGGTGCACCGTGAGGAAATAGGGCTCGTAACGCAGCTCGGTGATGAGCGCGAGTTCGTGTTCAATTTGCTGGCGCACGGTGTCGGGCACCCCGGCGGGCCAGCGCTCGGCCGCGCCGCGCCAGGTCAAGTCGCGCAAATGCTCGGCCGGGCTGCGACCCGGCGGCACCCCTTCGTCGGGGTACTGGTAGCGCAGCTCGTCGAGCGAAAAACCGGCGCAGCGCTCAGCCACCACCAGGGTCTGCGCCAGCGCATCGGGCGCAAAGCGCTGCGCCAGCCGCAGTCGGGTGCGCAGGTGCCGCTCGGCGTTGGGCTGCAGCGCGTGGCCACAGTCGCTCAAGGGCCGGCCCACGCGCACTGCGGTCAACACGTCTTGCACCGGCTGGCGCGAGCGGCGGTGCATCCACACATCGCCCACCGCCACCAGCGGAATGGCGGTGAGCGCGCTGCTGTGGCGCAGGCGCTGAGCGTGCGCCGCGTCGTCCCAGCGGCTGAGCTGGGTCAAACCCAGCCAACTGCGGCCCATGGCGTGGTCCAAGAGCCAGCGCGCCAGCGTGTCACAGGCCTCGGCGGGGCTGCCGTGCTCGGGCACCGCGATCAGCAGACAGTCGTCCAGAGCACCGCTGGCGAGTGTGCTGCGCAGGGTGGCCAGATCGAGCCGGTACTGGCCCTTGGGCGCGCGCCGGCGCAGCGTGGTGATGAAGCGGCACAGATGGCCCCAGCCGCGCAGGCTGGTGACCAAGAGCACCAACGTCCAGCCCACCGGGGCGCCCTGGGCGCTCAAGCCATCGACCCGGAACTGGCTGCCCAGGCGCAGCGGCAGACCACAGGCCTTGGCCGCCACATGGGCGCGCACCACACCCGCCACCGAACACTCGTCGGTGATGGCCAGCGCCCGATAACCCAGAGCCTGGGCGCGCTGCACCAGCTCTTCGGGGTGGCTGGCGCCCACCAAAAAGCGGTAGTTGCTGCAGCACAGCAGCTCGGCGTAGTCGGGCAGTGGCATGGCGCGTCTGGGTCCCTATTCAGGCAAAAAAGCCGTGCAGGTACCAGGCGTGTTCGCTATCCAGCCGGGTGCGGAACACACACACCACCCCGGCCTGCGGCGACTGCGCCACCCAGTAGTCGCGGAACACGGTGAACATGCGGTCGGCGCTGTCGTCGCGGTGCCACCAACCGCCTTCGATGCGCTGTGGGCCCAGCAGCAGCTGCAGCGCACCCCGGTAGTGCGGGCGGTGGTCGCGCACCACCAAGCGCAGCGGCTCGGGCAGCAAAAACACCGGTTGCGGCCACGAGGCCTGGGTCGGTGTCCGTGGGCGGGGGGTTGCGGGCGCCGCGCTGGCGCCGACCCAGTCGGCCATGTGTTCGGGCCGGTGGTCGGGCCGCAGGCGGGGGCGCAACACCCGCTCAGGGCCCAGCCGGGCGGCCAGGATTTCCAGCAGTTCGCGCTGGCTGCGCTCGGCCTCGGCCGGCGCGTCGGGCAGCCAGCTGCGGCTGTGTTCGGTGATGGGCAGCACCTCGTCGGCGGTGAGCCGCAGTTCGGCCACCGGGGCCTGTAGGCTGTGGCGCGCCAGACGCTGGCCCAGCAGGCGGCGCAGGTGGGCCAGGTCGCTCATGGCCTCGGCGCTGCGCACCGACAGTGCCCCGCCTTCGCCGCTGTCGCGGGCGCGAAAGGTGTCGTGCCGCCAATGCAGAGTGAGTGCGCGCACACCAGCGCGGCGCGCCACCAGCCAGCCGCGCAGCTGCAGCAGCAGGGGTTCGGCTTCGTGCAGCAGGGCCAGCGCGTTGTCTTGCCGCCAGAGCAGTTCGCGCCGGGCCTCAAAACGCTCGGGCACCGTTTCCCAGCGCCAGCCCTCACTCACATCGCCATAGCAGCGGTCCAGCGCCAGCAGCAACTCGGCGCCAAAGCGCTTGGTCAGCCCGGCGCGCGGCAAGGCGCGCAGCGCGCCCAGGGTGTGGCAACCCAGTTGCGCCAGTGGCAGGCCCGCCGCGTCGGCGGCCGGCCCCAGCGTCGCCAAGGGCAAGCGGTCGAGCACCGGGTGCCACAGCGCGGGCGGCCCGACCTCGCCCTGGGCGCCCAGCAAGCCGGCCTGCGCCACCCCGGCGCGCCCCAAAGCGAGCGCCGCTCGCCCCACCGGCGCCCAGGCCAGGCGCGCCACCCCCAGCTCGGCGGCCTCGCGGGTCAGGCGCTCGCGCAGGGCTAGCCAGCCGCCAAACAACCGCCGGCTGGCCGACAGCTCCAGCAGCACCGCGCCGTCGTGCCGCGCCACCCGGGGGGTGTAACCCAGGGCCCACCAGACGATGGCGCGCAGCGCATCAGGCGCGCAAGGCGTCGCGGGCAGTGCGGCCAGCCAGAGCATCGTGGGTCTCCTGCCCAGCGGGGGCTGTGGGCGTTGGCGTTGGCGCGCGCTGTGGCCACAGGGCGGCGAGTGCGGGCGGTGTGGCGTCAACCCAAATCGGCTCGGTCAGCGGTGCTCCGCGCCGTTTGAGCACCTGCACCCCCAGGCGCCAGCCGGCCGCGGGCCAGACCCGCAGGCGCAGCGGCGCGGGCGAGGCGCTGGCCGCCCGCGCCGCCGGACGCACCAGGGTGCAGGGCGCCACCGCACCAGCCGCCAGCACCTGCAGGCGCCGCAGGGTGAGCGGGCTCACCTCGGGCAGCCAGGCCAACAGCCACAGCGGCAGCCGCGCGCGCAGACATTCGCCCAGCGCCCAGGCGCTGTCGTGCGCGCCACCGGGCTGCACCCAGACCAGCCTGGATGCGTCGATGCCCCAGGCCGAACAGGCGGCGGCCTGCGGGCGCTGCGGCGGCGCCAGCAGCAGCACCTCGCCCCCGGCCTGGGTGTGGCGCGCCAACGCAGGCGCCAGCAAGCGCCATTCGGCCGACAGCGGCACATCACACAACAATTCGGTCAGGCCCTGGGTGGGCCAGCCGCCACCGGGCAGGGCCGCGTCCAGCGCCGGGCAGCCGCTGTCCAACACCGCGCCAGCCGGCCGGGCCATCTGGTCCGCTCGCCACAACACCGACTCCAAGGCCACAGGCAACACCACACACCACCAAATACTGTTTATATATCCAGTATTTTGAGGCAAAAACCCAGAAGCGGCACAGAAAAACCCCAGTCGCCCTTGAAAACCCCCATCGTCACCCCTATCATTAGCACTCGCTGGGGTTGAGTGCTAACAACTGCGCCACCCCCGAATCGCCGACCCGCAGCCTTTGCGCACGCGGGTGGGTTTTTAGGCTTCAACCTTTGTTCACATCAGGAGATGCAATGAACCTTCGTCCTCTCGCCGATCGCGTGATCGTCAAGCGCATTGAAAGCGAAACCAAAACCGCTTCGGGCATCGTGATCCCCGACAACGCCGCCGAAAAACCCGACCAAGGCGAAGTGCTGGCCGTGGGCCCAGGCAAGACGAACGACAAGGGCGAAACCAAGGCCCTGTCGGTCAAAGTGGGTGACCGCGTGCTGTTCGGCAAATACAGCGGCCAGACCGTCAAGGTCGACGGCGACGAACTGCTGGTGATGAAAGAAGACGACCTGTTCGCGGTCGTTGTGAAGTAATCGCTTAACCCTCATTCGATACAGGAGCTATACAAATGGCAGCAAAAGACGTGATTTTTGGCGGCGAAGCCCGCGCCCGCATGGTCGAGGGTGTGAACATCCTGGCCAACGCCGTGAAAGTGACCCTGGGCCCCAAGGGCCGCAACGTGGTGCTCGAGCGCTCCTTCGGCGCCCCCACCGTGACCAAGGACGGTGTGTCCGTGGCCAAGGAAATCGAGCTCAAAGACAAGCTGCAGAACATGGGCGCACAGATGGTCAAGGAAGTTGCTTCCAAGACCTCTGACAACGCTGGCGACGGCACCACCACCGCCACCGTGCTGGCCCAGGCCATCGTGCGCGAAGGCATGAAGTACGTGGCCGCCGGCATGAACCCGATGGATCTGAAGCGCGGCATCGACCGTGCGGTCGAGTCCCTGATCGCTGAGCTGAAGAAGGCCACCAAGCCCACCACCACCAGCAAAGAAATCGCCCAAGTCGGCTCCATCTCCGCCAACAGCGACCACAGCATCGGCGAAATCATCGCCAACGCCATGGACAAAGTGGGCAAAGAAGGCGTGATCACCGTGGAAGACGGCAAGTCGCTGCAAAACGAGCTGGATGTCGTGGAAGGCATGCAGTTCGACCGCGGCTACCTGTCGCCCTACTTCATCAACAACCCCGAGAAGCAAGCCGCCCTGCTGGACAACCCCTTCGTGCTGCTGTACGACAAGAAGGTCTCCAACATCCGCGACCTGCTGCCCACGCTGGAAGCCGTGGCCAAGGCCGGCCGTCCGCTGCTGATCATTGCCGAAGACGTCGAAGGCGAAGCCCTGGCGACCTTGGTGGTCAACACCATCCGCGGCATCCTGAAGGTTGTGGCTGTGAAGGCCCCTGGCTTTGGCGACCGCCGCAAAGCCATGCTGGAAGACATCGCCATCCTGACCGGTGGCAAGGTCATCGCTGAAGAAGTGGGTCTGACCCTGGAAAAAGTGACCCTGGCCGATCTGGGCCAAGCCAAGCGCATCGAAGTGGGCAAGGAAAACACCACCATCATCGACGGCGCCGGCGCTGCCGCTGACATCGAAGCCCGCGTCAAGCAAATCCGCGTGCAGATCGAAGAAGCCACCAGCGACTACGACCGCGAAAAACTGCAAGAGCGCGTGGCCAAGCTGGCCGGCGGTGTGGCCGTGATCAAGGTTGGCGCTGCCACCGAAGTCGAGATGAAGGAAAAGAAAGCCCGCGTGGAAGACGCCCTGCACGCCACCCGCGCTGCAGTGGAAGAAGGCATTGTGGCCGGTGGTGGCGTGGCTCTGCTGCGCGCCCGTCAGGCCGCTGGCACCATCAAAGGCGA
This sequence comes from Hydrogenophaga intermedia, assembly GCA_945869245.1. GTDB lineage: Bacteria > Pseudomonadota > Gammaproteobacteria > Burkholderiales > Burkholderiaceae_C > Hydrogenophaga > Hydrogenophaga intermedia_B. The sequence continues at coordinate 7,381 of CAMBOY010000054.1, read as the reverse complement.
CAACCCCGACCAAGACGCCGGCATCAAGCTGGTGTTGAAAGCGATTGAAGCGCCCCTGCGCGAAATCGTGGCCAACGCCGGTGGCGAGCCCAGCGTGGTGGTCAACGCCATCCTGGCTGGCTCGGGCAACTACGGCTTCAACGCCGCCAACGACACCTATGGCGACATGATCGAAATGGGTATCCTGGACCCGACCAAGGTGACCCGCACCGCGCTGCAAAACGCCGCTTCCGTGGCGTCGCTGATGCTGACCACCGAGTGCATGGTCGCTGAGGCTCCGAAGGCCGACGCACCGGCCGGCGGCATGCCCGATATGGGCGGCATGGGTGGCATGGGCGGCATGGGCATGTAATTGCTGCGCCTTGGCCTGGCGCCTCATGCTGCGTCGGGGTGCCTCTTGGCGCTCTGGCCATCCAAGAAAAAACCCCGCGAATCGCTTCGCGGGGTTTTTTCTTGGCGGCGCCACGGCAACGGGCACGCGAGCGACACCGACTGAGGGTTTTCACCGCTGACGCGGGCGGCTGTGCGGGTTGCAATGCGCCCCACAAAAATGCGTGGAGACAACCCGATGGGGCAACAACATCACCAGCTCGGCGGCCATGCCGACCACCAGCAACGGCCCATCCGTGGCATCGTGCTGCAACAGAACGGACACCGCCCGCTCTACCGCCAGCGCGCGCTGGCAGCGGAAACGTCGCACTGGCTGCAGCTGCAGGGCATACCGCTGGACTGGCTCGATGTGCAGCCTTGCGCCGACGGCTGGCGCTACCGGCTCACCGCCGAGGCCTGGCACACCTTCACCCCCGGCTGGGACACGCTGGACTTGGTAGCGCATCAGAATGGCGAGCTGCCCCTGGGTACCGAAATCCTGCTGGCCCTGTTGTCGTCACCCGTCGACAGAACCTTTCCCAACCTCGAAGAACTCCACGCCCACCTGGAAAGCCGGCTGTACACCTGCCGCGCGGCCGAGGAAACCACACTGGCCTTCGCCACCCAGTCCGCGGATCGGCCGGCAAGCCACTGGCGCTATTCCGAGGCCACTGGTTTTATCTTGCAGCCTGGCGCAGCGCTGATCGAGGCACTGCGTCTGGCCACCCAACCCTCGGTGTCGGGCAGCTTGTACGATTTTTCCTGCTACCGGGCCACCGAATACGTGCTGCTGCTGGGCCTGGCGCAGACGCTGCAGAAATTCAACCCCGATCTGCTCTACCGACTCGAAGACCAATGGCGGCGTGAGGCGATCGCGTCCGGCCGCTTCCACGACACGTTTCTGGACGAGATCGGTTCGATGGACGACCCCCTGCCGGGTCTGCACTATGTGCCGGGCGACCGGGTCTGGTTCCGCAACCCCGATGAGCGCTCAGCCGACGTGGTCGGGTTTGAAGGCTCCTGGGTGGTGTACATGGGCCGTGGACGCTTCACCGATTTCTGGCGGCCGCAGTCGAGCTACAGCCTGCGCGACAAATGCTTGGAAATCCACTTCTGGCGCGAGGCAGTGGTGGAGAAGCCTGGCGAGGAAAGCACCATCGACGAAACCCGGGTCTGGGAGCGGATGCGTGCGCTTCAGGACGGTCTTGACGCGGATGCCGGCTGGGCACACGAACAAGAAGCCGCGATCCTGCGCCGCATGATGCGCTACCGCGATGCGCGCGGTGTTTATGCAGAGGGTGGCTGCATCGACACCACCCGGGAACACCTGCGCTGGATGTGCCCCGGGTTTGAGCGGATTGATCTGCCCAGCGAACAGCCCCTATCCGCCGACAATGAGCGGGGGCTTATGACTGGAGCATCAAGGCTTCCAATTTGACGGTGTCGACCGCAAACGCGCGGATGCCTTCAGCCAACTTCTCGGTGGCCATGGCGTCGTCGTTGAGCGCATAGCGGAAACCGGCTTCGTCGTAGGCCAGCGCTGGGATGTCCATGCCCTGAGCGGCCTGGGCGTTGAGCGCAGGGCTCAGCGACGCGTCACTGCCCGCCAGTTGCGCCAGCAGATCGGGCGCAATGGTCAGCAGGTCGCAGCCGGCCAGCGCCGTGATCTGCCCGACGTTGCGAAAGCTCGCGCCCATCACCTCGGTGGCGATGCCGTGTTTTTTGTAGAAGTTGTAGATGCGGCACACCGACTTCACGCCCGGGTCGTTGGGGCCCGCCATGGCGGCTTCGTCCCAGCTGGCGCCGGCTTGTTTTTTGTACCAGTCGTAAATGCGGCCGACAAAGGGCGAGATCAGCTGCACCTTGGCCTGACCGCAGGCCACCGCCTGGGCGAACGAGAACAGCAGGGTCAGGTTGGTGTGGATGCCTTCGCGCTCCAGTTCGGCAGCGGCCTGGATGCCTTCCCAGGTGGAGGCGATCTTGATCAGCACCCGGTCGCGGCCCACACCTTGTGCTTGGTACAGCGCCATGATGCGCCGGGCGCGCGCCAGCGTGGCGGCCTTGTCGAAGCTCAAACGGGCGTCGACTTCGGTCGACACCCGGCCGGGGATGTGCTTCAAGATTTCGCAGCCAAAGCGCACCAGCAAATGGTCCATGGCCAGGGCCAGATCGGCCTGACCGTGTTCGGCCATGGTCTGCTGTAGCAGGGGCGCGTATTCGGGCTTTTGCACCGCTTTGAGGATCAGCGAGGGATTGGTGGTGGCGTCGCGCGGCGCAAAGGCCGCAAGCTGGTGAAAGTCGCCGGTGTCGGCCACCACGACGGTGTGTTGCTTGAGGGCTTCGAGCTGGTTCATGGGCGACTTTCCGGGTGCGCGCCAAATGGCGCCGACAAGGACAAACAAGGGATTTTCATTGTAACTTTTTTACCTCTTGGTCACGACCTGTAACCAAGTAACTGATTTTTCTGGTAACTTTCAGGGCTAATTTGTCCCATTTGGAGCCCCCCATGCTCGACCGCATCAAAGCCTCGTTGCCGTCCCTGGCCCCCGCCGAACAACGCGTGGGCAAGTTGGTGCTCACCGACCCGCGCAGCTTTGCCAGCCTGCCGGTGGCCGAGCTGGCCGAGCGCGCCCATGTGAGCAAACCCACGGTGGTGCGTTTTTGCCGCAGCATGGGTTACGACGGTCTGTCGGACTTCAAGCTCAAACTCGCCGGCACGGTGAGTGAGGGCGTACCTTTTATCCACCGCAGCGTCGACGCCGACGACAAGGTGTCGGACGTGCTGGTCAAGGTGATCGACAACACGGTGGCGGCGTTTCTGAAGTACCGCAACGACGCCTCGACCCACGCGATTGACCAGGCCATCACAGCGTTGGTGGACACTTACTCTCGCCGCGGCCGCATGGAATTCTTTGGTGCGGGCAACTCCGGCATCGTGGCGCAAGACGCGCAACACAAGTTTTTCCGGCTTGGCATCAACGCCATTGCCTACAGCGACGGCCACATGCAGGTGATGAGTGCGTCCTTGCTGGGGCCGGGCGACAGCCTGGTGATTGTGTCCAACTCGGGCCGCACCCGCGACCTGATGGACGCGGCCGATATCGCCCGCAAACACGGCGCCACGGTGATCACCATCACCGCCAGCGGCTCGCCACTGGCCAGCGCCGGGCACATCCACCTGGCGGCGGACCACCCCGAGGGCTACGACAAATACAGCCCCATGACCTCGCGCTTGCTGCACCTGATGATCGTCGATGTGTTGGCCACCGGGCTGGCGCTGCGCATTGGCGGCGGCAAGCTACAGCCGCTGCTCAAGGAAATGAAAGACAACCTGCGCAACAAGCGCTACGCCTGATCGGGCCAGCTCAGCCGCATGCGAGTGCCACGCCCGTCGGCCACCGGGCTGTGCAACGCCATCACCGCGCCATGCTGTAACGCAATTTCACGCACGATGGCCAGCCCCAAGCCACTGCCCCGGTGTTGGGTGGGCGCAGCAGGTGCGCTGTAGAAGCGCTCAAACACATGCGCTTGGTGCTCGGGCGCGATGCCCGGGCCGTTGTCTTCCACCTCCACCCACCCCGCCCCCACCCGCACGGTGACGCGCACGCCCGGCCCACCGTGCAGCAAGGCGTTGTCGATCAAATTGGCCAGCACCTCGTGCAACATCAGCGCCAGGCCCTGCACCTCCCAGCGGTCCAGTTGCGCCTCAAAGCCCAAGTCGTCGCCGCGCTGGTGGGCGTCCAACAAGCGTTCTTGCGTCACTTGGCGCGCCAGCGCCACCAGATCCACTGTGTCGCGGCTGTGCATTTCGCTGGCGTGCTCAGCCCGGGTCATGGCCAGCAGGCGCTCGGTCAACAACACCGCTGCGTTGGTGGTGTGGGCGGCGGCGGTCAGCAGTTCGCGCCGCTCGGCGTCGCTGTCGCTGCGCTCGGCCAAGGTGAGCTGGGTTTTCAGAATGGTCAGCGGCGTGCGCAGCTGGTGGGCGGCGTTGTCCAAAAAACGCTTGCGGATGTCGATCAGGCGCCCCAGCCGCGCCAAATAGCCGTTGAGGGTTTCGATCAGCGGCCGCAGTTCGCGCGGCACACCCGGTGGGTCGATGGCGGAAAAATCGTCGTCTTCGCGCTGAGCCAGACGGCGGCGAAAAGCCTCCAGCGGGCGAATGCCACGCTGCACCCCCGCCACCACCAGCAGCGCCATCGCCAACAACAGCAGCGCCTGGCCCAGCAGGGTGTCGCGCAGCACCTGGGCGATGAGTTGGTCGCGCGCCTCGCGGGTTTCGACCACGGTGATGGTGAGCACCGGGTGTGGTCCAGGCTCGCCCTCCATCACATGGGTGAGTTGCGCTAGACGAACCGCTTCGCCCCGAAACGCGGCGTCGCCGAAGTCCACCAGGGCAAAAAAACGCACGCCAATCTGGCCGTCGTTGGCCAGGCGCGGCACCGCCGGATTGCCAGCCAGCCATTGAGCTTCTGGCGTATCGACCCGGTAGAACAGGCGCGAACCGGTGTGGTTTTCAAACAGGTAACCAGCGCCACGCAGCACATCGAGCTTGAGCTGGCCGTTGACCCACTGCAGCTCCTCGGCCAAGGTGCGCGCCGCCAGGTACAACGAGCGGTCGTAGGCCTCGTTGGCCACCTGCACCGCGCGGCCATAACTCCACCAAGCGTTAAGCCCAATGAGCAGCACCAGCGGCAGCAGCAGCCAGGCCAACAAACGGCGCCGCAGCGACGCGGCCGGGCGCGGGGCGCTCACTGGCGTGCCTTCGCCCTGCAGGCTGCGATGCGAGCGTGCTGGGGGGCGGCCCGGCGCAGCGCTCATGTCGACTTGGCCAGGGTGAGCATGTAACCCAAGCCCCGGAAGGTGGCGATCACCACCCCCGGCTGGGCTGGGTTTTCGAGCTTTTTGCGCAGGCGGTGGATCAGCACCTCCACCGCGTCCAGCCCGGTGTGTTCGTCGGCAAACACCGCCGCGTGCAAGGTGTCTTTGCTCACGGTTTTTTGTGCCGCCGCCAACAACACCCGCAAGGCCGCGGTTTCGCGTGGTGTCAAGGCCAAGACCTGGCCGTGGCAGCTCACTTCACCGCTGCGCATGTCCATCACCAAGGGGCCCAGACGTGCGCTGTCGGGCTTCATGCGGCCCGGGCGGCGCAGCAGGGCCGCCAAGCGCGCTTCCAGTTCGCTGAGTTCAAAGGGTTTGGGCAGGTAATCGTCGGCACCCATATTGAGGCCCAACACACGGTCGGGCACACTGGCGCGGGCGGTGAGGATGAGCACTGGCACCGCGTCGCCGCGTTCGCGCAGGCCTTGCAACACACTCAGACCATCAGGCCCCGGGATTTGTAAATCGAGCACCACCGCATCAAAGCGGTGCCCAGGCGCCAGCTCGGTCTGCGCAGCCCAGCCGTCGGCTGCGAACGCCACCGCCATGCCCGCTTGGCGCAGCGCAGCGCCCACCCACAGCGCCAGCTCAGGCGTGTCTTCCACCAACAGTACACGAGGCCCTAGGGTATTCACTGAACGGTTTTGAAAGGCGATTGACAGGCAGCAAGGCCCGAGCTGGCCAACAATGCACGCTGCTGGGTAGATGGGCGCTTGGCGCCTGTCCGCCGGCCGTTGGCAGATTCACCATTTCATTCTGACACAGGAGACCTCCATGTCCTTGAGCAAACGCGATTTCCTCAAATACAGCGCCGCCGCAGGCGCCGGTATGGCCCTGCCCGCTTGGGCACAAGGCAAGCCCATGTTCGACACCCTCAATATGTTTGTGCCCGCTGCGCCCGGCGGTGGCTGGGACGGCACAGCCCGCGCACTGGAACGCTCGGCCAAAGCCGCCGGCCTGGTGGGCAATATGCAATTTGAAAACGTGGGCGGCGCCGGCGGCATGGTGGGTCTGCCCCGCTTTGTGAACCAGCGCAAAGGCCAGGGCAACAGCCTGATGGTCGGTGGCTCGGTGATGGTGGGCGCAGCGATTGCCAACAAGAGCCCGGTCACCATGAAGGACGTGACACCGATTGCCCGCTTGACCGAAGAAGCCGGCGTGATCGTGGTGCCCACCAACGGCAAGATCAAGACTTGGAAAGACCTGACCGATGCCCTGCGCGCCAACCCCAAGGCGGTGTCGGTGGCCGGCGGCAGCGCCGGTGGTACCGACCACCTGATTCTGGGCCTGATGATCAAGGCGTTGGGCCGCAACCCGCGCGAGGCCGCCTACGTGGCCTTTGCCGGCGGAGGCCCCGCCAACGCGGCCATCCTGGGCGGCCAGGTGGCGGCCGGCATTTCCGGCTATTCCGAATTTGAAGAGCAGATCAAGGCCGGCAAGATGATCGCTCTGGCCACCTCGGGTGCGCGGCGCATTCCGGGCGTGAACGTGCCAACCATGGCCGAACTCGGTCTCAATGTGGTGATGGCCAACTGGCGTGGTGTGTTTGCGCCTCCCGGCATCAGCGACGCCCAGCGCAACACATTGGTCGATCTCGTGTCGCGTACGGTCGCCAGCGACGGCTGGAAGAACGAACTCGTGACCCGCAAGTGGTCCGATGCCTTCCTGACCGAGCGCCCGTTCGAGCGCGAAGTCGGCTGGGACATTGAGCGCACGACCGCTGTGATGAAAGACTTGGGACTGGCATGACACCCGTTCGTGTAGGGGCGGTGTTTGCCGTTCTCTGCGCCATTGCTTTTTGGCAACTGGCCGACATCGGCCAGTCTGCCATTGACATGGCGGTGGGGCCAGCGGCGGTGCCCAAAGCCATTGTGGCCCTGTTTGCACTGATGACGGTTATCTACATCATCAGCGCATGGCGTGGCCAGCAAGTGGACGAGAGCCACGAGCCCGAACAGTCCGCACTGCCGGGGGCTGGTCGGCGGCTGATCAGCATGTTTGCAGGTGGCGTGCTGTTCATCGCCGGCGTGAGCTGGATGGGTTTTGTGGTTCCAGCAACGGCCTGCGGTATCTGTGTGGCTCGTGCGTTTGATGCACCGTTCACCACCAAGACTGTCGTGATTTGCACCTGTAT
>CAMBOY010000053.1 GCA_945869245.1 Hydrogenophaga intermedia | reverse complement strand
GCGTGGTTGGCGGGCGCCACCAGCACCAGTTGGTCTTGGCGGTAGGCCTGTGTTTGCAAACCCAGGCTGTGCATGCTGGGGTCGAGTTGACAAATACCCAGGTCGGCGGCGCCTTCTTGCACCGCGCGCACCACGTCGAGCGACAGGTGTTCTTCGAGGTCGATCTTGATGCCACTGTGGGCGCGGGAAAAGCTGCCCAGGTCTTCTGGCAGAAACTGCACCACCGCCGAGATATTGGCGTGCACCCGCACATGGCCGCGCACGCCTGCAGCGTATTCCGACAATTCGCCATGCAGCTTGTCGAGGCTGAACAACACACTGCGGGCGTGGTGCAGCAGGGCTTGGCCTGCTGGCGTTGGCGTGACGCCGCGCGCATGGCGGTTCAAGAGCGACACCCCCACGACCTGTTCCAAGTCCGACAAGCGCTTGCTCACCGCCGACGGGGCCAAGCAGGCCGATTCGGCCGCCTTGCCGATGCCACCGTGCTCGCACACCGCCACAAACAGCTGCAGCGACAGCAAATCGAGGCGACGGGACAGAGAAAAATCGGGAAGTTGCATGGTCTAGCCATCGCGAATGTGGATGGATAGCTGAATTTTCCCTCTGATGAGCTATTTGTGCCATCACATATTGCGACGGCTGACATCGCCAAAAAAACACCCCGCCGGGCTGGCGCCGGGCGGGGTGTTGGGGTGGGCTGTTGGCCTCTTAGCGTTGCACCACCACGTCGCGGCGGGGCGAGCCGGTGAACAGCTGGCGCGGACGACCGATCTTGTACTCAGGGTCGCTGATCATTTCGTTGAGCTGGGCGATCCAGCCGACGGTGCGGGCCAGAGCAAAGATGCCAGTGAACAGGTTGACCGGAATGCCGATGGCGCGCTGCACGATGCCGGAGTAGAAGTCCACATTGGGGTAGAGCTTGCGGCTGACGAAATAGTCGTCTTCCAGCGCAATCTTCTCCAGCGCCTTGGCCAGCTTGAACAGCGGGTCGTTTTCCAGACCGAGTTCTTTGAGCACTTCGTCGCAGGTTTCTTGCATGAGCTTGGCGCGCGGGTCGTAGTTTTTGTACACGCGGTGGCCAAAACCCATCAGCTTGACGCCGCTGTTTTTGTCCTTGACCTTCTCCATGAATTCGCCCACTTTGGCCACGCCGCCCATGGCCTGGATTTCTTCGAGCATGTTCAGGCAAGCCTCGTTGGCGCCGCCATGGGCCGGGCCCCACAAGCAGGCCACACCGGCGGCAATGGCCGCAAACGGGTTGGTGCCCGACGAACCGCACAGACGCACGGTGGAGGTCGATGCGTTTTGCTCGTGGTCGGCGTGCAGCGTGAAGATGCGGTCGATGGCGCGTTCGAGCACGGGGTTGACCACATACTCTTCGCACGGTGTGCCAAACATCATGCGCAGGAAGTTGCCGGCGTAGGACAGGTTGTTCTGCGGGTACATGTACGGCTGACCGATGCCGTATTTGTAGGCCATGGACACCAGCGTAGGCATTTTGGCGATCAGACGGATCGCAGCGATGCGGCGGTGCTCAGGATTGTTGATGTCGGTGCTGTCGTGGTAGAAGGCCGACAGGGCGCCCACCAGGCCGGTCAACACCGCCATGGGGTGTGCGTCGCGGCGGAAGCCACGCAGGAAGAACTGCATCTGCTCGTTGACCATGGTGTGCTGGTTCACCGTGGCGTGGAAGGCCTTGCTATCGGTGGCATTGGGCAACTCGCCGTTGAGCAGCAGGTAGCAGGTGTCGAGGTAGTCGACCTTGTTGGCCAGCTGTTCAATGGGATAGCCGCGGTACAGCAGCTCGCCCTTGTCGCCGTCGATGTAGGTGATGGCCGACTGGCACGACGCGGTCGAGAGGAAGCCCGGGTCGTAGGTGAACATACCCGACTGGCCATACAGCTTGCGGATGTCGATCACATCCGGGCCAATATTGCCTTGGTACACAGGCAACTCGATACTCGGGCTGCCGTTGGAAAACGACAGGGTGGCTTTGTTGTCGGCGAGTTTCATGGAGGTTTCCTCTAGGTGCACGGGGTGGTCGATGCGCCCTACGCGGGCACACGGGGTCAGTTGGATGTGCGGGCCGCCTTCAGCATACCCAGCACCTGCGTGACGTCGTCACGGACCAGCTCTCCCTCGGGGTTTTTGCGACCGAGCAACAAATCGAGCAGATCGTTGTCGGACAAATCCATTAGAACGCCCAAGGCTTGAGCCTGCCTGACAGTGAGCGTGGTGCTGTGGCGTGCAAAGAAACGCTCAATGAACAGATCGTTCTCTAGCAGACCACGGCGGCAGCGCCAGCGCAGCTTGCTCAAGGCTCGCTCATCGAGCGGACTGTCCAGTTGGTCTTGCGTTTCCATGCGCGCCTAAGAGACGGTCACACCGCGCGGCGGACCATCAACTCTTTGATCTTGCCGATGGCCTTGGTGGGGTTCAGGCCCTTGGGGCAGACGTCCACGCAGTTCATGATGGTGTGGCAACGGAACAGACGGTAGGGGTCTTCCAGGTTGTCCAGGCGCTCGGCGGTGGCGTGATCGCGACTGTCGGCGATGAAGCGGTAGGCCTGCAGCAAACCGGCGGGGCCCACGAACTTATCGGGGTTCCACCAGAAGCTCGGGCAGCTGGTCGAGCAACTGGCGCACAAGATGCACTCGTACAGGCCGTTGAGCTCGTCGCGCTCCTCGGGGCTTTGCAGACGCTCTTTTTCAGGCGCCACGGTCTCGTTGACCAGGTAGGGCTTGATGCTGTGGTACTGCTTGAAGAACAGCGTCATGTCCACGATCAGGTCGCGCACCACCGGCAGGCCGGGCAGGGGCTTCAAGACAATGTCGCCCGGCAGGGTGTTCATATTGGTCAGGCAGGCCAGACCATTCTTGCCGTTGATGTTCATGGCGTCAGAGCCACACACACCTTCGCGGCAAGAGCGGCGGAAGGAGATCGACGGATCGACTTCCTTGAGCTTCATCAGCGCGTCGAGCAGCATGCGCTCGTGACCGTCGAGTTCGACCTCGATGGTCTGCATGTACGGCTTGGCGTCCTTCTCGGGATCGTAGCGGTAGATCTTGAATGTGCGTTTGGCCATGTTGAAACTCCAGTGCGTCGATCAGAACGTGCGGACCTTGGGCGGAATCGATTCCACCGTGAGCGGCTTGAGGTTGACCGGCTTGTAGCTCAGGCTGTTGTCGGCGCTGTGCCACAGGGTGTGCTTCATCCACTCGGCGTCGTTGCGGCCCAGCGGGAACTGCGGGTCGTCGGCCGGGCGCTCGTAGTCGTTGACCGTGTGCGCGCCACGGCACTCTTTGCGAGCGGCGGCCGAGGTCATGGTCGCTTGGGCCGACTCGATCAGGTTTTCCACTTCCAGCGCTTCGATGCGCGCGGTGTTGAACACCTTGGACTTGTCCTTGAGTGCGATCGCATTGACGCGCTCGCGGATGGCGTTGATCTTGGTGACGCCTTCGTCCATGCTGGCCTGGGTGCGGAACACGCCAGCGTGCTGCTGCATGGCGGCACGGATGTCGTTGGCCACCGTTTGCGAGTACTCGCCACTGGTGCTGCTGTCCAGACGCGCCAAGCGCGCCAGGGTGCGGTCGGCCGCGTCTTTGGGCAGGTCTTGGTATTCCGACTTGGGATTGACGTTGGCCACGATGTGGTTGCCAGCAGCACGGCCAAACACCAGCAGATCGAGCAGCGAGTTGGTGCCCAGGCGGTTGGCGCCGTGCACCGACACGCAGGAGCATTCGCCCACCGCGTACAAACCGTTGACCACTTGCTGGCTGCCGTTGCCGTCGGGCACCACCACCTGACCATTGATGTTGGTCGGAATGCCACCCATCTGGTAGTGGATGGTGGGCACCACGGGGATCGGCTCTTTGGTGATGTCGACGTTGGCGAAGTTCACGCCGATTTCATACACCGAGGGCAGGCGCTTGTGGATGGTGTCGGCACTCAGGTAGCTGAAGTTCAACAGCACATGGTCCTTGTTGGGACCGCAGCCACGGCCTTCCTTGATTTCCTGGTCCATGCAGCGGGAGACGAAGTCGCGCGGCGCCAAGTCTTTCAGGGTAGGCGCGTAGCGCTCCATGAAACGTTCGCCTTCGCTGTTGACCAGGAAAGCGCCTTCGCCACGGCAGCCTTCGGTCAGCAACACGCCGGCGCCGGCCACGCCGGTTGGGTGGAATTGCCAGAACTCCATGTCTTCGAGCGGAATGCCAGCGCGCGCCGCCATGCCCAAGCCGTCGCCGGTGTTGATGAAGGCGTTGGTCGATGCGGCGTAAATGCGGCCGGCACCACCGGTGGCCAACAGCGTGGTCTTGGCTTCGAGCACATAGACCTCACCAGTTTCCATTTCGAGCGCGGTTACGCCCAGCACATCGCCATCGGCGTTGCGCACCAGATCCAGCGCCATCCACTCGACAAAGAAGGTGGTGCGGGCTGCCACGTTTTGCTGATACAGCGTGTGCAGCATGGCGTGGCCGGTGCGGTCGGCGGCGGCGCAAGCGCGCGGCACAGCCTTTTCGCCGGAGTTGGCGGTGTGGCCGCCAAATGGACGCTGGTAAATCGTGCCATCGGGGTTGCGGTCAAAGGGCATGCCGAAGTGTTCGAGCTCGTACACCACCTTTGGGGCTTCGCGACACATGAACTCAATGGCGTCTTGGTCGCCCAGCCAGTCCGACCCCTTGATGGTGTCGTAGAAGTGGTAGTGCCAGTTGTCCTCGTTCATATTACCCAGCGAGGCGCCGATGCCGCCTTGCGCAGCCACGGTGTGCGACCGGGTGGGGAACACCTTGGAGAGCACGGCCACCTTCAGGCCGGCGCGCGCCAGCTGCAGGGAGGCGCGCATGCCGGAGCCGCCGGCGCCAACGATGACAACGTCAAATTTGCGCTTGGAAAGCGATGCGGTTGTGGTCATGGGAATCAGAGCCTCCAGAGAACTTGAACAGCCCAGCCCAGGCAGGCGACGAGCCAGACGATCGTGAACACATGCAGCACCAGGCGAATGCCGGCGGGCTTGACGTAGTCCATCCAAATGTCGCGCATGCCGATCCAGATGTGATAGGCCAGCGCCACAAACACAGCGAAGCTCAGGGCTTTCATCGACTGCGGCGCAAAAATGGCGGCCCAGCCTTCATAGCCCAAGGGGCCACTGGTGAAGACCACTTGCAGCACCACGATCAGGGTGAGCAAAGCGAACAGGGCAGCGGTGACACGCTGGGCCAGCCAGTCGCGCATGCCATAGCGGGCGCCGGTGACGACGCGTTTAGAACCGTAATTCACGGACATGGTGTTTCCTTCCTTGTGCGGGGTTCAGTACAGGCCAAACAGCTTGGCGCCCAGCACCACAGTCAGGCCAATGCTCAGCACCAGCGTGACCACAGCCGACGATTTGCCGAACTCTTTGGTCACCGAGTGCGTCATGTCCATGTACAGGTGGCGCACACCAGCGATCAGGTGGTGCAGGTAGGCCCAGATGATGGCCAGCACCACCAGCTTGAGGAACCAGCCGGGCACAAAACCAATGCCTGCCGCAAAGGCGGACTGAAAACGGTCGTGGGAGATTTCAGAACTCACCGAGGTGTCGAACAGCCACACAATGAGCGGCAGCAGCAGGAACATCAAGGCGCCGCTGATGCGGTGCAGGATGGACACCCAGCCGGCCGCCGGTAAGCGGTAGGTGGGCAGGTCGTTGAGGGCGTTGATGTTGCGGAACTCGCGCCGCGGAGGGGTCAACTCAGGCATGGTGCTCTTTCTTCGGGAGGGACACGAAAAACTGGGGTGTCGTCGCGTGGTTTTCGCAGTGTGTAACCGCTTGCAACCAACCGCGCATTCTATTGCAACGCAACATTAGCGAAGCTGACAAATCGAGAAGTTGAGTGGGCTTGTCAGTTCAGTTCGTTGAAGTAGTGGCGGCTGTCGGTTCGGTACAGGCCACGGCGCAATTCCATGGGGACATTGTTGTATGTGTAGGCCAAACGTTCTACGCTGAGCAAGGGGTGTCCCATGTCCACCCGCAGCCACTCGGCGGTGCCCGCATCGGCACCCACCGCTTTGATTTTTTCTACCGCCCGCACCATGCGCACACCGAATTCGGTTTCAAACAGCGCGTACATCGGCCCTTTGTCTTGGCTCAGGGTCTCGGCTTGCAGGCCTTTGAATGGGCCGCCGGGCAGCCACACCTCTTCCAGAATGGCCGGCTGGCCGGCAAAGGCCAGCACCCGCTTGACCAGCAGCACCGCGTCGCCGGTGCGCAGGCCGAGCTGGCGCGCCACTTCGGCCGGTGCACGCAGGCGCCGGCATTCGATGATGTGGCGCTGCGCCGGGCCTTGGGTGTCGGCGCTGCCCTCGTCGGGTTGCACGCGCAAAAAACGGTACTGCACATGTTGCTCGGCGTGCGTGGCAACAAACGTACCCTTGCCCTGGCGGCGCACCACCAGGTTGTCGGTGGCCAGCTCGTCGATGGCTTTGCGCACCGTGCCTTGGCTCACGCGGTAACGTGCGGCCAGGTCCAGGTCGCTCGGAATCATGTCGCCGGGCTTCCATTCGCCAGCCTGTAGGCTGCGCAAGATCAGCGACTTGATTTGCTGGTACAAGGGGCTGAACGCTGGCGTGGTCGCCGCACCGGCCGTGCCATCTCCCGCCGGCGCGGTCAGGCCGGATTCTGGGGGAGTGGGGGAGGTCTGGCTCATGAGGTACACGACGGTTTCAGGCTGCAATGATATCTTATATAAGACATAAGACAAATTGACGTTTCAGGGTTTACCAGAGTACACTTCGGTGGTGGTTTCGGCGGTGCTCTGAAGCGCCGGTTGGCCCCCATTTCATCAACGCCTTTCTGGAGTTTTTCATGAGCAAAAAGCCCGTCCGCGTCGCTGTCACTGGCGCTGCAGGTCAAATCGGTTACGCCCTGTTGTTCCGCATCGCCTCGGGCGAAATGCTGGGCAAAGACCAGCCCGTCATCCTGCAGCTGCTGGAGATCCCGGACGAGAAGGCCCAGAACGCGCTCAAAGGCGTGATCATGGAACTTGAAGACTGCGCCTTCCCCCTGCTGGCCGGCATCGAAGCCCACAGCGACCCGATGACCGCCTTCAAGGACACCGACTACGCTTTGCTCGTGGGCGCCCGTCCTCGCGGCCCCGGCATGGAGCGCGCCGACCTGCTGGCTGCCAACGCCGCCATTTTCACCGTGCAGGGCAAGGCCCTGAACGCCGTGGCCTCGCGCAATGTGCGCGTGCTGGTGGTGGGCAACCCCGCCAACACCAACGCCTACATCGCCATGAAGTCGGCGCCTGACCTGCCAGCCAAGAACTTCACCGCCATGCTGCGCCTGGACCACAACCGCGCTGCCAGCCAAATCGCCAGCAAAATCGGCTGCGCCGTGGGCGACATCGAGAAACTGGCCGTGTGGGGCAATCACTCGCCCACCATGTACGCCGACTACCGCTTTGCCACCGTCAACGGCCAGTCGGTCAAAGACACCATCAACGACCACGACTGGAATGCCAACACCTTCTTGCCCACCGTGGGCAAGCGTGGCGCGGCCATCATCGCCGCTCGTGGCCTGTCGTCGGCCGCCTCGGCAGCCAACGCCGCCATCGACCACATGCGCGACTGGGCCCTGGGCACCAACGGCAAGTGGGTCACCATGGGCATTCCGTCCAAGGGCGAATACGGCATTCCCGCTGAAGTGATGTTTGGCTACCCCGTCACCTGCGAAGGCGGCGAGTACAGAATAGTCGAAGGCCTGCCGATCGACGCCTTCAGCCAAGAGTGCATCAACAAGACTCTGGCCGAGCTCGAAGGCGAAAAAGACGGCGTCAAGCATCTGCTCTGAGCCACGCCATGAGCGCTGCCCACCCGCGTGATGTGCTGCTGGACGCCCAGGCCTCGGCTTGGGCCTTGCCGGTGTGCGATCACTACAGCGGCGTGGCGGCGCGCATGCACAAAAGCCTGCAGCTGCAGGCCGAGATGGGCGCCGAATTCGGCGCCTGCGTCTTTGATGTCACGCTCGACTGCGAAGACGGCGCCCCGGTGGGCGGCGAGGCCGAACACGCCGCGCTGGTCACCGAGTTGGCGCTGGGCGCTGCGCCCAGCGCCCGGGTGGCGGTGCGGGTGCACGCGGTAGACCACCCCGCGTTTGAGGCCGACGTGGCGCACATCGTGGGCCAGGCCGGCCACCGCTTGTGCCACCTCATGGTGCCCAAAGTCGAGTCGGTTGCCGACGTGCAGCGCGCCGTGGCGGCGGTGGACGCAGCCGGTGCCACCTCGCTGCCTCTGCATGTGCTGATCGAATCGCCCGCCGCGGTGCACCACGCTTTCGAGATTGCGGCGCATCCGCGCATCGCTTCGCTGAGCTTCGGCTTGATGGACTTTGTCTCGGCCCACGGTGGCGCTATCCCCGCGGCTGCCATGACGCTGGCGGGCCAGTTCAGCCATCCGCATGTGCTGCGCGCCAAGCTGGCGATTGCCGCCGCCTGCCATGCGCACGGCAAAGTGCCCTCGCACAATGTGGTCACCGAGTTCAAAGACAGCACCGCGCTGGAAAACGCCGCGCGCCAGGCGGCTCAGCAGCTGGGTTACACCCGCATGTGGAGCATCCACCCCGACCAGATTCGGCCGATTGTGCGAGCCTTTGCGCCCAGCAGCGCCGACATCGACACGGCGGCGGCCATCATCGACCGCGCCGCGGCGCTGGACTGGGCGCCGCTGCAACACGAAGGCCGCTTGCACGACCGGGCCAGCTACCGCTTGTATTGGCAGTGCCTGGAGCGCGCCCACCTCACCGGACTGCCGGTGCCCCACGCTGTGCGGCACTGGTTGTATTGATTTCTTCCCCTCCAACCACAGGAGCACACCATGTCTGACTTCCTCGCCACTTACCGCGCCCACGCCGCCGAACGCGCTGCCCTGGGCATCCCACCGCTGGCGCTCGACGCCAAGCAAGTCGCCGCCCTGATCGAACTGATCAAGGCGCCGCCTGCTGGCGAAGACGCTTTTCTGATGGATCTGCTCACGCACCGCGTGCCCCCAGGCGTGGACGACGCAGCCAAGGTCAAGGCCAGCTTCCTGGCCGCGGTCGCCCACGGTGACCTGACGGTCGGTCTGATCTCCAAGGCCAAGGCCACCGAACTGCTGGGCACCATGGTGGGTGGCTACAACGTGCACCCCCTGATCGAACTGCTGGACGACGCCGACGTGGCGGCCGTGGCCGGCGCGGCGCTCAAGAAGACGCTGTTGATGTTTGATTACTTCAATGACGTGGCCGAAAAAGCCAAGGCCGGCAACGCCGTGGCCAAAGAAGTCATGCAAAGCTGGGCCGACGCCGAGTGGTTCACCAGCCGCCCCGAAGTGGAAAAGAAAATCACCGTCACCGTGTTCAAGGTGCCCGGCGAGACCAACACCGACGACCTGTCGCCCGCGCCCGACGCCACCACGCGTCCGGACATCCCGATGCACTACCTCGCGATGCTGAAGAACACCCGCCCCGACGCGGCCTTCAAGCCCGAGGAAGACGGCAAGCGCGGCCCGATGCAGTTCATCGAAGACCTGAAGAAAAAGGGCCACCTGGTGGCCTACGTGGGCGACGTGGTGGGCACCGGTTCCAGCCGCAAGTCGGCCACCAACAGCGTGATCTGGGCCACCGGCCAAGACATCCCCTTTGTGCCCAACAAGCGCTTTGGCGGCGTGACCTTGGGTGGCAAGATCGCTCCCATCTTCTTCAACACCCAAGAAGACTCCGGCTCGCTCCCCATTGAAGTGGACGTGAGCAAGCTCGAAATGGGCGACGTCATTGACGTGCTGCCCTACGACGGCAAGCTGGTCAAGAACGGCGAGACAGTTGCCGAGTTCAAGCTCAAGAGCGACGTGCTGTTTGACGAAGTGCGCGCTGGCGGCCGCATCAACCTGATCATCGGCCGTTCGCTCACCGCCAAGGCGCGCGAATTCCTGGGCCTGCCAGCCTCCACGATGTTCCGTCTGCCCAGCGTGCCTGCCGAAACCAAGGCCGGCTTCACCCTGGCGCAGAAAATGGTTGGCCGCGCAGTGGGTTTGCCAGAAGGCCAGGGCGTGCGCCCCGGCACCTACTGCGAGCCCAAGATGACCACCGTGGGTTCGCAAGACACCACCGGCCCCATGACCCGCGACGAACTGAAAGACCTGGCTTGCCTGGGCTTCAGCGCCGATCTGGTGATGCAGTCCTTCTGCCACACCGCGGCATATCCGAAGCCAGTGGACGTGAAGACCCACCGCGAACTGCCCAAGTTCATCAGCAGCCGCGGTGGCGTGGCCCTGCGTCCTGGCGACGGCGTGATCCACAGCTGGCTCAACCGCCTTCTGCTGCCCGACACCGTGGGCACCGGCGGCGACTCGCACACCCGCTTCCCCATCGGCATTTCCTTCCCCGCAGGCTCCGGCCTCGTGGCCTTCGGTGCTGCCACCGGCGTGATGCCGCTGGACATGCCCGAGTCGGTGCTGGTGCGCTTCAAAGGTGAAATGCAGCCTGGTGTCACGTTGCGTGATCTGGTGCACGCGATCCCGCTGTACGCCATCAAGGCCGGCCTTCTGACGGTCGCCAAGGCCGGCAAGAAGAACATCTTCTCGGGCCGCATCCTGGAGATCGAAGGCCTGCCCGACCTGAAGGTGGAACAGGCCTTTGAGCTGTCCGACGCCTCGGCCGAGCGCTCCGCTGCGGGTTGCACCATCAAGCTCAACCCCGAGCCGATCAAGGAGTACCTCACCAGCAACATCGTGCTGATGAAGAACATGATCGCCGACGGTTATGAAGACAAGCGCACCTTGCAGCGCCGCATCGAGAAGGTCGAGGCCTGGCTGGCCAAGCCGAACCTGCTCGAAGCCGACAAAGACGCCGAATACGCCGCCGTCATCGAGATCGATCTGGCCGACATCAAGGAACCGATCCTGTGCTGCCCCAACGACCCGGACGACGCCAAGTTCCTGTCCGAGGTGGCCGGCACCCCGATCGATGAGGCCTTCTTGGGCTCATGCATGACCAACATCGGCCACTTCCGCGCAGCGGCCAAGCTGCTCGGCGGCAGTCGCGACATCCCGGTCAAGCTGTGGGTCGCGCCGCCGACCAAGATGGACGAAAGCGAGCTGATCAAGGAAGGTCACTACGCCAGCTTTGGCGCCGCCGGTGCCCGCACTGAGATGCCCGGTTGCAGCCTGTGCATGGGCAACCAAGCCCAGGTGCGCGAAGGCGCGACCGTGGTGTCCACCAGCACCCGCAACTTCCCCAACCGCCTGGGCAAGAACACCAACGTGTTCCTGGCCTCGGCCGAGTTGACAGCCATCGCGTCCAAACTGGGCAAACTGCCCACCGTGGCCGAGTACCACGCGGCCATGGGCATCGTGAACAAGGACGGCGCGGCGATCTACAAGTACCTCAACTTCGACCAGATTGAAGAGTACGTGGAGAACGCGAAGGATGTGACGGCTTGAGCGACGCTTCTCGCTGAGTGAACAAAGCGGCCCTTCGGGGCCGTTTTTCTTGCTTTTTGAGTTGACTAGCCAAGCCTGCTCCATATACTGAGTGAATTACTCAGTAATACTGAACATCACGCAAGGAGTACCTACCATGCCGCCAACCACGCTTCGTGCTTCCTACACCATCGCTGCACCCATCCTGCAGCGTTTCAATGCTGTGGTGCCTCACGGTGAGCGCAGCCATGTCATGGAGGAACTCATGAAGCAAGCGCTTGCAATCCGTGAGGCCGAGCTGGAAAACATCGCCGAGGCGTTTTTGACCGATCCGGCCTTTGCGGAGTGCCGTGATGACGAAAAACGCTGGGATGTCACTGCAGGCGACGGCCTGGAAAATCTCTAACCCCTGAACTCCTGAACCCATGGACTACAAGCGCGGACAGATTTACCGGGTCAACCTCGAACCGACTCAGGGCAGCGAACAGCAAGGTACAGCCCGGCCCTGTGTGATTCTCTCGATCACGCCACTCAACTCAAAGCTGCGCCAGGTTGGTGTGGTGCCTCTGTCCACCTCGGCCAAGGCCCTGCCTCCCATTGTGGTCTCTGTACCTTCTGCTGGTGTTTCATCGGTGGCCCTTTGCCACCAGGTGCGCACCATAGACAAGACCCGAATGGGAAAACATGTGGGCGAGATCTCTGCCACCGACATGACAGCGATAGAGCACGCGGTCCGGCAGGTATATGGCCTTTAACCGACATCTCGCTGCATGAACGAACTCACCAAAGTCGTGGCCACGGACGTGGTCAACACCCCGACCAAGGGGTGCATCAGACTCTCGGCTGCCGAATCGCAGCGGCTGGCCGACATGCCGTCAGAAATCGAATGGTTTGCCTGCATCGAGTCAGCAAACACCCGGTGAGCCTACGGGCTTGATATCCGGGATTTCATGGCGTTCACGGGCATCAGGAGCCCGCGCCTGTTGTCGCCCGACACCGTGGGCACCGGTCGCGACTCGCACACCCGTTTCCCCATCGGCATTTCTTTTCCCGCAGGCCCCGGCTTGGTCGCTTTCGGCGCCGCCACCGGCGTGATGCCGCTAGACATGCTCGAGTCGGTGTTGGTGCGCTTCAAAGGTGAAATGCAGCCCGGCGTAACTTTGTGCGATCTGGACCACGCCATTCCGCTGTACGCCATCAAGGCCGGTTTGCTGACCGTGCGAGTGAGCGGCTGCGCAAGGCGGGCAGAGATCTGGCCTACCGCTGCGCCAAGCAGCACAGCGAGCCCGGTGGCAACCCACACAACAATGTAGGCGAGGGCGCACGTGGGGTAAGCCATCCACTCCCAACCCAGGCCGAGCCCGCTCAGCCGGTGTCACCCAAGCGCCCGGCGCACATTCTGTGGGCAGTGCTGATAGCCCGCATCTACGAGGCGTTCCCGCTGCTGTGCCCGATTTGCGGCGGGCAAATGCGCATCATCGCTTTCATTACCTACAGCGTCGACATCCGGCAAATACTGGATCACATCGGGGTGGAGACAGAGCCACCGCGCATCACCCCGGCACGCGGGCCGCCGCTGTGGGATGAGTGCAACGCGCAAGCTGCACAGGGCGTGGAGCCAGCCCCTGACTGGGATGAAGCGGCACAACCAGCCCCGGACTTTGAGGCCGATCAGCGCGTCAGTTGGTGAGGGGTGGCAACAGCGGTCAACATCGGTTTGACCAACGCTGCGGGGCGGGGCTACGCCTGTCTGCGCCAAAAACGGGTCGTGCCGTAAATCTCCGGTAACTGGCCTTGAGAAATCACCCCAGCGGCCCCCAGTGTGCACGCCTGGGAGGCCTCAACTGTGTGCTACGCTTGCACTCATGCGGTTGGATTTCCTATCCGCTTCACGCGATGGAAGCGGGGGGCTGGTAAGGAGTAATTCATTGATTGCGCTTTTAGGGAAGGCGGAGTCAAGCACCAAGTGCAACACCGATTTATTGAATTGAGGAGCTGGGTTGATTGAGCTTGTCCAACATGGCCTGGTAGACGCTGATGGGCGGGTAGAAGCCGTGGATGGCGCGCGGGCGGTTGTTGAGCAGGTCGGCAATCGCATCGAGTTGCTCCTGGCTGTGCACCGACAGGTCTGTGCCCTTGGGCAGGAACTGACGGATCAGCCCGTTGGTGTTCTCGCAGGAGCCACGCTGCCAAGGGCTGTGCGGGTCACAGAAGGACACCATCACGCCCGTGTTGGCCGTCAGCTCAGCATGGCGCGCCATCTCCTTGCCCTGGTCGTAGGTCAGGGTCTGGCGCATGGGCTCGGCGATGCTGCGCAGCTTGGCCGTGAAGCCTTGCAGCGCAGAGGCGGCCGTCGCATCGGCCAGCTTGATCAGCATCACCAGAC
>CAMBOY010000052.1 GCA_945869245.1 Hydrogenophaga intermedia | reverse complement strand
CGCGAACGGGGTGCCGACACCACCGAACCGGCGACCGCAACGAGCGCAGACGGCGCCGACGCGCCACGCCAGCGCCGCGGGCGCAATGAGCGTCGCCGCGACGATCCGTCCGCCGCACCCAGCGCCGCCGACGCACAGCCAATCGATGGCCTGAACGCTGCACCGGCCGCCGACGCAGCCAGCCCAGACGGCCAGGCGCCTGGCACCGAAGACGGCCAAACGCGCGAACGCCGCGAGCGCCGCTCACGCGACCGCTACGGCCGCGACCGCCGCGAACGCCGCACCGACGACGCCCCCGCAGGCGAGCCTGTCGACACACCCGCTGCGCCACAAGACGTGGTGGTCAGCGCGCCTGTCGCTTCCGACGATGCACCAGTGCGCAGCTACTTCAGCAAGCCTGCTGCGCCCGTGGCGCAAACTCCATCGGCCGTGCCGCTGGTCGCCACCGACAGCGCGACCACGGCCCAAGAGCTTGCTCCGGCTATTGCCCCAGTCGCTGCACCCACCGCTGCCGCCGTCGCCACCCCGGTCGTGACCCCCGCAGCGGCTGCGCCAGCCAACAGCGGCATGCCCAAAGTGCAGAGCTACCGCCTGCCCCTGGCCGATCTGGCCTCGATGGCCGCCAACAGCGGTCTGCAATGGGTCAATTCCGACGCCGACAAGGTGGCGCAGGTGCAAGCCGCCATTGCCGCCGAGCCCAAGCCGGTGCACGTGCCGCGCGAACCCAAACCGGTGGTGGTCGTCGACGAAGGCCCTCTGGTGTTGGTTGAGACCCGCAAAGATCTGCGCCAAGTGCAACTGGCGTTCGAGCAACAAGGCGCGGCATAAGGCCAGGCCTTGACCGCAGCGCAAAGCGGCGCTCAGGTCAAGGTCGCCGCTTGCTGCCAGGCCTGTGCAGCGGCGGGGTCATCGCCCCGCTCCTGCGCCATGCGCGCCAGCGACACCCACGCGCGCCGCTTCAAATCGGCATGAACCAAGCCCGGCAGCGCCAGCTGCAGGGCTTGTGTCGCTTTGCCCCACAGCCGGTGTTGCATACACGCCTGCCCGGTCAGATACAAGAGGCCGGCATCGTCAGGCCATTGGCGCTGCGCCTGTTCCACCAAGGCCAACACCCCGTCGACCTGCGGCAGACACGCTTCTGCGGTGGTGATCATGTGGTGTTGCTCCACGCTATCGAGAGACCGGAACTGTGGCCACAGGGGTGCAAGCCACTGCCAAGCGGCCACAGCGGCCTCTGGACCCGCTGGCACCAAGCCGATGGCGCGCCCGGCCACTGCCAACACAATTTCAGGCATGGCTTGCTCAGCAGGCGACAAGTTTTTCCACACCGATTGCAGCTGCGACAAGTCTTCTGCAGCCTGTACCGCGTCCTGCGCCAAGGAACGCACCAAACTGCGGGCTACGACCCGACTGAAAGCGCCGTGTTTGGCCAATAAACGCGCGGTGTCTAGGGCTTCAACCGGCTGCTGTTGCAGGCGTGCCAGGCGCAACTTCAGGCGCAACGCGTGGATGCGCCGGGCCGCCCCCTGAGGCAATTGCTGCCACCAGCGCTGGGCGGCGTCGAGGTCGCGGTCTTCCATGGCCCAGCGCAAGGCGCGCATCACCGCACCCTCGCGGGCGGCGTCGGGTGTGGCGGCGCTGTCGATGAGCAACTGCACATGGGTGTTGCGGCTGTCGGTCTCGCGCAGGCCATGGGCCGCCTCGGCCAACAGCAGGTGCGACAGCGCTGTCCACTCGGCGCGCTGCGGCCAATCGCGGCAGGCGGCGCTGCTCAGGTGCTCCAGCGCTTGGCTCCCTTGCACCTGGGCGCGCGAGAAACGGCCAGCCAAGAGCTGCGTCACCGCGTCCAACAAGGCCGTCACCACCACCCGCTCGAGCTGCTGCTGGCGCCAGCGCCGCGCTTGCGTCGGCAACTGGCGCAACGCGCCAATGGCCTTGAGCGCCACATGGGTGAGCACGAACAGAGCCAGCAAGCCAATCAAGGCCAAATTCAAGGACAGATCGACGCGGTGCGGCGGCCAAAACACGCTCACTGTGGCCACGTTATAGCCCATCAGCAGCGCCAAGAGCACCGCCACCGCCGACACCCCAAGCAACCAAAACAAGGTCTTCATGATCGACTCTTCAGCGCCCAGCGGCGGCCGTAGCCAAGGCGGTCAAGGTGTCGTCCGGCCGCGGCAACCCCAGATCGGACACCTGGGCCGAAAAATCGGCCAAGACCTGCTGCACACCTTGGACTTCGGCGTTCTGTTGGTCAAAAAACCGCTCAAGCAAATTGAGGGCACGCTGCACATCGGCGCGCGCGGTGGCGGTTTGGCGCGACAACACGCCCACCCGGGCATTGAGCAACAACAACCGCACATTGCCACGCAGAAAATACGCCTGCTCGGGTGCCAGCAAGCTGGCCTCGGGGCGGTCGATGCGGCTCACCCGTACCAGCGCACGCGCCTGCGCCAGCACACCACTCCACCAGCGCTGCCAAGCGGGCGCGCTGTCGCCCAGCGCGGACGCGGCATCGGCAGCCACGGCACTGGAGCGTGGCGCGTCGTTGGCCACCGGCAAAAACTCGATGCGTTGGGCTGCGGCGTCCAAGCGCTGCAACAGGGTAGGCAAGTCGGCGCTGGGCGCCGCCCGCAGCTTCTCCAGGTCGCGCTCCAGCGCGCGCAGCACCGGGTTGAGTCTGGGCTGGGCCGCGCGCTCAATGCGCAGCGCGGCCGCCTGCAAAGCGGCCATGAGGGGCTGGGGGCTGCCAGTGAAATCGGCCTGTTGGTGCGCCAATCGGATGCTGGACTCCAAGTCCAACACCAGGTTGTCGTCGCGTGACCGCGACAGGCTGAGCATCAGCTCTTCGAGCTGGGTGCGCTGCAAGCTCACTTCGGTGAGCTTGACCTCGGCCAAGGTGAGCTTGGCCTGCAAGCTCTGGACCTCAACGGCAGACTGTTTGACCGCTTGGCGCGCCTCTTGGGCCTGCACAGCCACCTCGGCCGCCCGGCGGCTAAGCTCTTGTTGGGTCCAGGACAGCCGTTGCCACACGACACCGGTGCCCACCACCGCCAAGCCGGCCAAGCCCAAAGCCAGCCACACCCACACACCCGTTTGAGGCCGGGGACCGGCGGCCAGGGCGGGCGCATCAGGATCGGGCAAAGGCACATCAGACATGGTCGGTCACAGTCCAGACAAAGCGGTCAAGTGGTGAGAGATTTTAGGGCCGCGATCAGGGCTGGCACACCCGGTTCGCAGTGCAGTACCCGACCAAAACCCACATCCTGCGCGGCTTGGGCGATGCGTGGGTGGGTGACGATCGCCGTCTTGTTGCCCCACTGCTGGGCTGGCACCGCTGCCAGCGCATGCAGCGCCTCACGGTTGCTCACCTGCCACAGCGACAGCGCCAAGGCGTGCTGCAAAGCCTGTGCATCGGCCGGGTCGCTCCAGGTGCGCAAGCGCCGCTCGTACGCCACCACCGCTTGCACATCCGCGCCGCGAGCCAGGCTGCGCTGGGTGAGCCAGTCTCGGCCCACGCCCGGCAAGGCACTGCCAGCGGCTGCGCGGCCTGCTTCGTCTCGCTGGGGTGTATCGCTGTCGCCGCGCACCAATAAGAGCCGAAAGCCGGGCTGCACCTGCGCCGAGACACGCGCCCACAAGGCTTCTGAATCGAACTGCAGGGCATCGGCCGCCGGCTCGTCTACCGGCGCATCGGGCACGCCCAGTTGCGCCCACATGCGCCGCAGCACTTGCGCCGTGCCGGGCCCAGGGGCCCAACTGCGCGGCAGTGGCGCTGTGGGCCGCCAATCGGCGGGACGCGCCGCGAAAAAAAACCGCACAGCGGCGGCACTGACAAACATCCAGGCGTGACAGTGCTGCGCTTGGTGCCACACCGCGTGCAGGCTCTGTTCTCCACGGGCAGGCGCCAAACGCAACAAAGGCAAGGCCAGAGCCGGCCATCCGGCTGCGCCCAGTTCTTGCACCCACGCAGCGGACTCAGGCTCGGGCCGTGTGACGACCACCGTGGGGCGGGGCATGGGGTTTCAGCCGGCGTGTAAGCGCGCGCCCTGGTCCTGCAGCTGCTGTGCCACCCGTTCGCCCAGGGCCTCGGCGTCGGCCAGAGTGCGCACGGCGGCCTCGGCCTGCGCCCGGATCAGGGTCGGCGGGCCATCTGGCTCGCCCCAGGCAGCGCACAACGCCAGGATGTGGCCCGCACTGTCCCAGGTAGCGTGCGCCGCCAGCGGCACCGAACAACTGCCGCCCATGGCCCGCGAGACCGCGCGCTCGGACGCCACCCGCAGCCAGCTGGGTGTGTGCACCAGGGGCGCCAAGGCGGCGCGCAGGTCGTCGCGACCGGCGCGAATCTCAATACCCAGCGCGCCTTGCCCGGCGGCGGGCAACATGGCATCGGGCTCAAACACCGCACGAATGCGCTGCTCCATACCCAGGCGCTTGAGCCCGGCGGCGGCCAACACAATGGCGTGGTACTCGCCCGCGTCGAGCTTGCGCAAGCGGGTGTCGAGGTTGCCGCGCAGCGGCTCAATGCGCACATCGCTGCGTCCCAGTTCGGCCAACCGTTGGCGCAACAGAACCACCCGCCGCAGACTCGATGTACCCACCACCGCCTGCGCCGGCAAGTCGGCCACACCGGCGCAGCCAGGCGAAACCCACGCGTCGCGCGGATCCTCGCGCTCCATGACACAGGCCAGATCAAACCCCTCGGGCAAGGCCATGGGCACATCTTTGAGCGAATGCACCGCGATATCGGCGCGGCCCTCTTCCAGCGCCACCTCCAGCTCTTTGACAAACAAGCCCTTGCCACCCACCTTGGACAAGGTCCGATCCAAAATTTGGTCGCCGCGCGTGGTCATGCCCAACAACTGCACCCGGTGCCCGGCGCGCACCAACAGCGACTGCACATGCTCGGCCTGCCACAAGGCCAAACGGCTTTCGCGGGTGGCGATGGTGATGTCCAAGGAGGGAGTCGAAGTGATAAGAGAGGTCACAGTGCACTTGAAAAAAGATCAGGCGATTTGGTACCCCATTGGTAACAAATCGGCCTGTTGGCGATGCTAGCATGGCCGCTCAGCCGCGCGCCGGATCCCGCCCGCAGCGGCCTTGTTGCCACGGACACCTGCCACCATGCCCAAAGCCCCCTCCCGGCTCGCCGACCAAAAAGACCAACCCCTGATCGACGACATCCGCCTGCTCGGTCGGCTGTTGGGTGATGTGATCCGCGAGCAAGAAGGTGATGCGGCCTTCGCGCTGATTGAGCAGATCCGCCAGCTCTCGGTCGCGTTTCGCCGCCACGCCGACGCGGATGCCGAACAATCGCTCAAAAAACTGCTCAAGCGCCTGAGCGACGAACAGACCGTGAGCGTGATTCGCGCCTTCACCTATTTCAGCCACTTGGCCAACCTGGCAGAAGACCGGCACCACATTCGCCGGCGCGCGGTGCACGAGCGCGCCGGCGAACTGCAAGACGGCTGCTTGGCCAAAACCCTGCACCGTTTGCGCGGCGCGGGTGTGTCGCTGTCGCAGGTGCTCGACACGCTGGCGCAGGCCCATGTGTCGCCCGTGCTCACCGCCCACCCCACCGAGGTGCAGCGCAAGAGCATTCTGGACGCTGAGCGCGCCATTGCGCGCCTGCTCGTGCAACGCGACACCCTGCTGCCGCGCGAGCTGGTCGACAACGAAGCCCAGATCAAGGCGCGGGTGGTGCAGCTGTGGCAAACCCGCTTGCTGCGCTTCACCAAGCTGACCGTGGCCGACGAAATCGACAACGCGCTGAGCTACTACCATGCGACGTTTCTGAGCGAAATCCCACGCGTCTACAAAGAATTGGAAACGGAGCTGGGCCACGGAGGCGAGGTGGCGCCCTTCCTGCGCATGGGGCAGTGGATTGGCGGCGACCGCGACGGCAATCCTTTTGTCACCGCCGACACCTTGGAGCTGGCGCTGCGCAGCCAAGCCGACGTGGCGATTCGGCACCACCTGACACAACTGCATGTGCTCGGTGGCGAACTCTCGATGTCGGGCATGCTGGTCGATGTCAGCCCCGCCATGCGAGCGCTGGCCGAGCGCTCACCCGACACCAACGCACACCGCCAAGACGAGCCGTACCGCCGCGCGCTGACCGGTATGTACGCGCGCCTAGCCGCCACCCTGACCGCACTCACCGGCGGGCAAGCGGCGCGCCACGCGGTGGCGCCACAAGACCCCTATGTGTCGCCCGAGGAATTGCTGGCCGATCTGCGCACCATCAGCGACTCGTTGCGCACCCACCACGGCCAAGCCCTCACGCAGGCCCGCTTGCAGCCGCTGATGCGTTCGGTACAGGTGTTTGGTTTTCACTTGGCCACGGTGGACTTGCGACAAAGCTCGGACAAGCACGAAGAGGCGGTGGCCGAGCTGCTGGCCACTGCACGCGTGCACCCGGACTACAGCCGCTTGGACGAGGCCAGCAAACAGGCCTTGTTGGTGCAACAGCTCAGCGACCCGCGCCAGCTGCGGGTAAGCGGCGCCGCCTACAGCGCCCACACCGTGAGCGAGCTGGCGATCTTTGAAACCGCCCGCTCTGGCCGTCAGCGCTTTGGAGCGCAAGCCATCCGTCACGCCATCATCAGCCACACCGAAACCGTGAGCGATCTGCTCGAAGTGCTGCTGCTGCAAAAAGAAACCGGGCTGCTGCACGGTCTACTGCACGAAGACGCGCGCGCCGACTTGGTGGTGGTGCCGCTGTTCGAAACCATTGAAGACCTGCGCAACGCCGCGCCCATCATGCGCGGCTACTACGCCCTGCCCGGCATCCGCGCCATGGTGCAACGCGGCGACGCCACCGGTTACAACGAGCAAGACATCATGCTCGGCTACAGCGACAGCAACAAAGACGGCGGCATCTTCACCCGCAACTGGGAGCTCTACCGCGCCGAAACCGCACTGGTCGAACTCTTCGACACCCTCAACGCCACAACCCGCGCAGCGGCCGAACGTGGGGGCCCCGATCCCAGCGCCGGGCCGTCCCAAGCGGGGATCGCACCCCCTCGGGGGGCAGCGACCCGCGCAGCGGCGGAGCGTGGGGGCCTGATCCGCCTGCGCATGTTCCACGGCCGGGGCGGCACCGTGGGCCGCGGCGGTGGTCCAAGCTACCAAGCCATCCTGGCGCAGCCGCCGGGCACGGTGCGTGGCCAGATCCGCCTGACCGAACAGGGCGAGGTGATCGGCTCCAAATACGCCAACCCCGACATTGGTCGGCGCAACCTCGAAACCCTGGTCGCCGCCACTCTAGAGGCCACGCTGCTGCCACCCGCTCGGCAGGCGCCCAAGACTTTCTTGGACGCGGCCGGTGCCCTATCTGCAGCCAGCATGGCGGCCTACCGAGCCTTGGTGTACGAGACACCGGGCTTTGCCGATTACTTCTTCGCTGCCACCCCGATCCGCGAAATCGCCGAACTCAACATCGGCTCGCGCCCAGCCTCACGCAAGGCCAACCAGCGCATCGAAGACCTGCGCGCCATTCCCTGGGGCTTCAGCTGGGGCCAATGCCGCTTGACGCTGCCCGGCTGGTACGGCTTTGGCTCGGCGGTGCAGGCTTTTGTCGACAGCCGCGGGTCCGAGCACACGGACCAGCAGCGCGCCTTGCTGCGCAAAATGGGCCGCGAGTGGCCCTTTTTCCGGGCGCTGCTCTCCAATATGGACATGGTGTTGGCCAAGAGCGATTTGGCCCTGGCGCGCCGCTACGCCGACTTAGTGACCGATGCGCGCTTGCGCAAGCGGGTGTTTGCCGCCATCGAGGCCGAATGGCACCGCACCGCCGAGGCGCTGGCGTGGATCACCGGGCACACCGAGCGCCTGGCCGACAACAGTGCGCTGCGCCGCTCGATCGAACACCGCTTTCCCTACATCGACCCCTTGCACCACCTGCAGGTCGAGCTGATCCGCCGCCACCGCATCGGCAACCGGCTCGAAGCCGATGGCGCCAGCGACAAGCTGCGGCGCGGCATCCACTTGTCGATCAACGGCATCGCAGCCGGCCTGCGCAACACCGGCTGAGGCGCCGCGCCGCCCAGCGGGCGCGACAGCGCCAGCCGGGTGGCGCTTCTACAATGCGTGGGTGAATACCTCTACGCCGTCGCCCCTGCTCAACGCCGACCTGCACTGCCATTCGGTGGTGTCGGACGGCACCCGCACACCCGAAGCGCTGGCCGAGCGCGCCCACGCCAACGGCGTCGAGTTGTGGTCCTTGACCGACCACGACGAGGTGGGCGGCCAAGACCGCGCCATCGCCGCCGCACGGGCGCTGGGCCTGCCCTACCTGACCGGGGCCGAGGTGTCGGTCACCTTCGCCGGGCAAACCGTACACATCGTGGGCCTGGGTTTTGACCACCACAACCCGGCCTTGGTGCAAGGCCTGCGCCAGACCCGGGGTGGGCGCGAAGCGCGGGCGCGCGACATGGCCGATGGGCTCGCGCAGGTCGGCATCCCAGGCGCCTACGAAGGCGCGCTGCAGTATGTGGGCAACCCGGAGCTGATTTCACGCACCCACTTTGCCCGTTTTTTGGTCGATAGCGGTGTGTGCAAAGACACCAATGAAGTGTTTCGCAAATACCTGACCGAGGGCAAGCCGGGTTATGTGCCGCACCGCTGGGCGGCGCTGGGCGACACGGTGCGCTGGATCACTCAAGCCGGTGGCGTGGCGGTGATCGCCCACCCGGGGCGCTACCCCTTCAACGCCACCGAAGAATTTGCCCTGTTTTCCGAATTCAAGGCCCACGGTGGCCAAGGGGTGGAAGTGGTGACTGGCGCCCACCACCAGGCCGATGTGGTGAAGTACACCGGCTTTTGTGCCGAATTTGACCTGCAGGCCTCGCGCGGCAGCGATTTCCACAGCCCCACGGAGAGCCACACCGACCTCGGGCGCCTGCCCGACCTGCCCGGCAGTGTCACTCCGATCTGGACCGCGCTGAGCGAGCGGGTGCATACCTGACATGAACCCGGCGCACCAAGGCAAGACGCTGCTGGGTATCGCGTTTCTGGTCGCGGCCACTGCGTGTTTTGCGGTGCTCGACACCACGGTCAAAGTGGTGGGGGCGTTTGCCTCGATTCTGGTGGTGGTGTGGTTCCGCTACCTGTTCCAGGCGGTGGCCATGGCCGGACTGGTGCTGCCCTTTCGCGGCCGGCGCCTGCTGCACACCCGCCACCTGGGTTTGCACCTGCTGCGTGGCGCCCTGCTCTACACCGTCAGCACCCTGTCGTTTTTGAGCGTGCAGTTCATGCCCGTGGGCGAGTTCACCGCCATCATCATGACCACGCCGCTGGTGGTGATGCTGCTGGCCGCCGTGTGGCTCAAGGAACGCGTCACCCCGCTGCGCTGGCTGCTGGTGGGTGGCGGTTTTGTGGGCGCACTGCTGGTGGTGCGCCCAGGCTCGCAGGTATTGGGTTGGGCCTCGCTGTTGCCCTTGCTGATGGTGTTGTGTTACGCGGTGTTCCAAATTTTGACCAGCCGCATGACACGCACCGAAGACCCCATGACCATGCATTTCTACACCGGCTGCGTGGGCGCCGGCTTGGCCACGGTATTGGTGCCGCTGGCCTGGACAGGCCTGCCCAATGGCCACACGCTGGCGCTGCTGTGTCTGGCGGGACTCATGGGCACGGTGGGGCATTTTTTGTTGATTCAGGCCTTTGCGCGCGCACCGGCGTCCACCCTGTCGCCGTTTCTGTATGTGCAGATCGGCTTTGCCCTGCTGTGTGGCTGGTGGGTATTTGACCATGTGCCGGGCTGGCTGGAAACCACGGGCGTGTTGTTGATTGTGGTCTGTGGCGTGGCCGCCAGCGTGCTGGCCAGCCGCGCCGCGTCGACACACCAGGCCCCCTCCGAAGTCTGAAGCCCATGTCGCCGGTTTTCGAAGTCCACCCCAACAACCCGCAACCGCGCCTGCTCATGCAGGCGGTCGCCTTGCTCAACAAAGGGGGGGTGCTGGCGGTGCCCACCGATTCCAGCTACGCCCTGGTGTGCCACTTGGACGACAAGGCCGCTGCCGACCGGCTGCGCCGCATTCGCGGGGTGGACGAGAAACACCACCTCACCCTGCTGTGCCGCGACTTGAGTGAACTCGCCAGCTACGCCCGGGTGGACAACCGCCAGTACCGCATGCTCAAGCTGGGCACACCGGGGCCGTTCACCTTTATTCTTGAGGCCAGCAAAGAGGTGCCCCGGCGCGCCAGCCACCCGTCGCGCAAAACCATCGGGCTGCGGGTGCCCGACCACACCGCGCTGCGCGAGCTGCTGCACTGCCACGGCGCGCCACTGCTGGCGACCACCCTGATTCCGCGCGACAGCGACACCGCGCTCAACGACGCGCACGACATCCGCGCGCACTACGCACACGACATCGACGGTGTGGTCGATGCCGGCGCCTGCGCGCTCGAACCCACCACCGTGGTCGACCTCACGCCCATGGGCAGCGGGGGCGAGCCACTGGTGTTGCGCGAAGGGCTGGGTGCGCTGGCCGTGCTCGGGCTCTGAGCCGTCCGGCATGGGCCGCCGCGCGGGCGCGTGTGCCGCAGCGCCCACCATCCTTCTGGGACAATAGGCGCTTTGCCTGAGCCACCCGCCGCATGGACTTCGCCCAGATCATTCAGACCGTCACTCTCTACGCCATCCCGGTGCTGTTGGCCATTACCCTGCACGAGGCGGCACACGGTTACGCGGCGCTGCGACTGGGCGACAACACCGCCGCTTTGCTGGGCCGCATCAGCATGAACCCGCTGCGGCACATCGACCCGATTGGCACCATCGCCATGCCGCTGATGCTGTACTTCGCCACCAGCGGCGCGTTTCTGTTCGGTTACGCCAAACCCGTGCCGGTGAATTTCGGCCGGCTGCACCACCCCAAACGCGACATGGTGTGGGTGGCGCTGGCCGGCCCGGGCGCCAACTTGCTGCAAGCGGCGCTGTGGATGGCACTGCTTTATCTGTTGCGCAGCGCCGGCGTCGAGGAGCGCTTTTGGGCGGATATGGCGCGCGCCGGTGTGGTGGTGAATTTGGTCATGTTTGCTTTCAACCTGTTCCCGCTGCCGCCACTCGATGGCGGCCGCATCTTGGTGGGTCTGCTGCCCATGCGCGCTGCGGTGGCGCTGTCGCGGGTCGAGCCCTTTGGCTTCTTTGTGGTGCTGGCCCTGGTGCTCACCGGTATCGTGGGGCAGTACTGGCTGCGCCCGCTCATGGACATCACCGCCGAGGCGCTGGCTTGGCTGCTCACGCCGTTGCGCTGGCTGCTGTTCTGACCCCGATTTCAACCCCGATTTCACCGCTTTTTGATCGGCTTTTTGCCCGCTCCACACCATGACTGTTCAACGCGTTCTCACCGGCATCACCACCTCGGGCACTCCGCACTTGGGCAACTACGTGGGCGCCGTTCGGCCCACGGTGCGCGCCAGCCGCCTGGCCAACACCGAGAACTACTATTTCCTAGCCGACTACCACGCCCTGATCAAAGTGGGCGACCCGGCGCGGGTGCAGCGCTCCACGCTGGAAATCGCCGCCACCTGGCTGGCCTGTGGGCTGGACCCGGACAAGGTGTTCTTCTACCGCCAGAGCGACATCCCGGAAATCCCCGAGCTGACCTGGCTGCTCACCTGCGTGACCGGCAAAGGCCTGCTCAACCGCGCCCACGCCTACAAAGCCGCCGTCGACAAAAACACCGCGGCTGGCCAAGAGCCCGACGACGGCGTGAGCGCCGGTCTGTTCATGTACCCAGTGCTGATGGCGGCCGACATTCTGATGTTCAACGCGCACCACGTACCGGTGGGGCGCGACCAAATCCAGCATATTGAGATGGCGCGCGACATGGCCGCGAGCTTCAACCACCTGTACGGCGAGCATTTCACCCCGCCGCAAGCGGTGATCGAAGCCCATGTGGCCACCCTGCCGGGGCTCGACGGCCGCAAGATGAGCAAGAGCTACGACAACACCATCCCGCTGTTTGCGCCCACCGAACAGCTGCGCAAGCTCATCATGGGCATCGTGACCGACTCGCGCGCACCCGGCGAGCCCAAAGACACCGAGGGCTCGGCCCTGTTCCAGATCTTTCAGGCCTTTGCCACGCCGGAGGAAACCGCCGACCTGGCCCAGGCCTACGCCGCCGGCATCGCCTGGGGTGAGGCCAAGGAGCGTCTGTACCAGCGCTTGGAGCAAGAAATTGCGCCCATGCGCACGGTGTACGAAGAGCTGATGCGCCACCCCGAGCACATCGAGGCCACGCTGCAGCGCGGCGCGGCCAAGGCGCGCGGCATCGCCACCCCCTTCACCGCGCGGCTGCGCCACGCGGTGGGCCTGCGCGCCTTGAGCGCGGGTGCGGCTGCGCAGGCCGACACCGCGCCCGCCAAAGTGGCAGCGCCGCAGTTCAAGCAGTACCGCGAAAAAGACGGCCTGTTCTATTTCAAGCTGACCACCGCCAAAGGCGAGGTGCTGCTTCAGAGCGCGGCCTACACCCAGCCGCGCGACGCGGCGCAGACCATGCAACAGCTGGTGTTGGGAGCGCTGCCTTGGTCGGCCTTGCCGCAGACTGGCCAGTTGGGCGCAGCGGCCGACATCGACGCCGCCCTGCTGCAGATTCGGCAAGCGCGGGGGGATTAACCCCCAGCGCGCCGGGTGCCGACACAGTGCTGGCGCACAATCTGGCGACAAATGTCGGCGGGTAGTAACATCCGCTGCAAAATAAGTGTGTTTCGTGGTCTTTGGCTATCGCTAAAATGCGAGCCTAACGTTATCCTTAACACTCTTTATGGAAGATGCCAAAGTTTGCACATTGAGTCCCAGTGTGTGAGCCATCCCTTGGCCCTCTCACCCAGTCACCCAAAGGTTCGCCATGAGCTGTATTTTTGTGATCGATGACCACCCGCTGATGCGAGAAGCCGTGGTCATGTTGCTGCGCCGGCTGCGCTCGTCCACCCAAGTGGTGGAATTGGAGCGCTTGGCCACAGTCAACAAGGCCATTGCCGAACACGGCGATCCCGAGTTGGTCTGTCTGGACCTGAAGCTGCCCGACACCAACGGTGTATCGGGTGTGCGCGAAATCCGCCAAATGCTGCCCGACACGTCCTTGATCGTGTTGTCGGCCTCGCCCGCGTCCGACTACGAAGACCTGTCGCGCGAAGCCGGCGCCGATGCCTACGTCGAGAAATCGGCTGGTGCGGCCCAGCTCGGCAAGGTGCTGCGCGAATTTCTGGCCGAAGACCCAGAAGACGAAAACGCACCGACCGTGCCGGAGAAGCTGTCCAAGCGCCAAAAGCAGTTGCTGGTCATGCTCGACCGTGGCCTGTCCAACCGCGACATTGCCGACCAGCTGCAAATCAGCGAACACACGGTGAAGGTGCACCTGTGGCGGCTGTTTCGCCGGCTCAACGTCAAGAGCCGCTCGCAGGCCAGCCACTTGGCCCGCACCACCGGTCTGCTGGACCTGTAAAAAAACCGCCTTCGGGCGGTTTTTTTGTGCCCTGTGCGGGTCTGCGGTCCAGTCGTCTGTGCGCGTCAACGGCCTATGGGCACGTGCAGCCGAAACACGCTGCCGCGCCCTGGCACCGAGGACAAACTCAGCGAATATCCCATCATGGCGCTCAAGCGCGAGACCACCGTCAAACCCAGGCCCAGGCTGTCCTCGGTGCCACGGTGCAGATTGACGCGGTAGAACTCTTCGAAAATCGGCTCTTGGTGCTCGGGTGCAATGCCCACGCCAGTGTCCCAGACCTCAAACACCCAATGCCCGTCGCGCCGGCGCATCGCCAGCAACACGCCGCCGCGCTCGGTGTGGCGCAGGGCATTCGACACAAAATTACCCAGAATACGCGACAGGATCAAGGGATC
>CAMBOY010000051.1 GCA_945869245.1 Hydrogenophaga intermedia | reverse complement strand
AGGTACGCTGCCGGCGAGCAGGGGCTCGGCTACGTTTATCAGATTCGCTTCGCGCTCGCGCACCTAATGAAGCAGGACGAGAGCCAAGCACTGCTAATCGAGGCCGACGACGACGTCGAACTGAGAGACGTTGAGGGCAAAAAGACGCTGATTTCGCTGAAGCACAAGCAGGTCGGCGAGACCGTCGGCACGCTGTCGACCGATTTTTGGAAGTCCGTCCGTATCTGGCTTGATCGGTACATCCGCGACGGCAACCTCGCCTGCGACCACTCATATTGCATGGCAACGACGGCGCGCGTAGGTCCTACCTCACTGCTTCGGTATTTCCTAGCCGGCGCCGATGCCAAGCCTGCGGACTTTGCAGAGCAGCTTGCCGCTGAGCTCAAGGGCTCGAGGGCGGCGCTGAGTGCGCAGATTGATGCCACGTTCAGCTCGTTGACCTCTGCCCAACAAGACGACTTCCTGGCCCGCATCGTGATTGCCGACAGTTCGCTGCGGATCATGGAGCTCGACACTGCCTTTGCCCCTCTGCTGCGATCGGTGGCGGCGAAATTCCGCGTCGATGTCCGTGAACGCATGGAAGGTTGGTGGCTCAGGGAAGCCATTGAACTGATTCAGGGAGAGCGCAAACCCATCACCGGCGCCGAGGTCTGGGCTAAGTTCGCGCAAGTCAACAGTGAGTACTACGACGAGCGGTTGCCAATCACCTTCGACGACGCGTACCCAGACCAGGAAATCGACGCGATGAAAGACACGCGTCAGTTCGTCGAGCAACTGCGAGCGATTGGCATGTCCAGCGACAGCCTAGAGATGGCCATTCTGGACTTCTACCGCGCGTTCTCCCAACGCGCACACTGGACCCGAGTTAACGCCCTTGTAGGCGGCGAGATTCGGAAGTTCGAGCTTCGCCTGATCGAAGAATGGAAGCGCGCCAGAGGTTGGGCTATGGTGAAGGCGCCTCAGGACGAGGCCGAGTTCCAGGCTGCAGGTCGCCAGCTATATGACTGGGCCGAGAACCAGTCCAAGGGCTTACAAATCCGCAAAGACGTCACGGAGGACTTCGTTCGCCGAGGCAGCTTTCACATCCTCGCAGACGAGAAACCGCTGCCTCGTGTGCACTGGCATCCCCAGTTCCTTGAGCGCCTGAAGGCTGCCATGTCCAAGGTGCCTGCATGAGGGATTGGTCATCTCGCCCTTTTGAGGAGCGCAACCTCTTCAACCCGGCTTTCTGTGCGGTAGTCTTGGTTGCCGCCATCCGCGAGTACGAACGCGTTGCGAGGAAGCCCATGCCCTATTCCTTGACCTTGCTTGTTCTGCCGATGTGCCTGCACCAGGCCTCGCGAGAGGAAATTCTGGAGAACAGGAGGCTATCCGTACTGCGCGTGTTCGCGCTTCGCCCGGACTTGCTGGTCAACTTCGCTGAGCGGGCACGGTCGCTGGTCCAGTACGCCACAGAGGCCTTCGCACTGCTCGCAAGCAAGGACTGCATCAAGGTAGGTGATGACGGCTGCATCAGCCTCATTCCCAGACGGGTGTCACCTCAGCCGTTGAACACCGACGACGCCGAGAGGTGCCGCGCCGCCGCACTCATCCTCGGTCGCGATTTCGCCCAGATTAACGACCGCGTGACGGTCTACGCCAGTTTGTCCATCCGCCCATGAAAATTGCTTCGATTCATATCTACAGCCACGACGGTCGTAGGCGCGACCTCACCCTCAATCCCGATGGGCTGAACATCATCACCGGCCTTGCCTCGACGGGTAAGTCGTCCCTCTCGGACATCGTCGAGTACTGCATGGGCGAGGACGTATGCAAGATTGCGGAGGGCTTCATCCGCGAAAAGGTTTCCTGGTTCGCGGTCACCTTCCAGTTTCCACACGAGCAGGTGTTTGTCGCCAAGCCCAACCCCAAGCCGGGTCAGGTTCAGTGCTCGCTTGCAATGGTCATGCGTGGCAGGCAGATCCAGACGCCGGATTTCAACGCCCTGAAGCACAACGGTGGCGATGAGCTTGTCCACGAACTGCTTTCATCTTTGCTGGGCATCCCTGAGACCAAGACACCTGTTCCTGAACGCAGCAGTCGCACAGGCTACTCAGTGAACGTCAAGCACACGGCGTTCTATCTCTTCCAGAAGCAAGGCTTGGTGGCGAGCAAGGAGCTACTGTTCTACCGACAGGCAGAGGAACACCTTCCCCAGACCATCCGTGACACCTTTGCCGTCCTCTTCGGGATCTCCAACGTCGGCGATATGGAGACTGAGGCGAACCGACGTGCGACTCAGCGCGAGCTGAAGATTGCTCAGAGAGAACTGAAGCTGGCACAGGAGACTGAGGATGCGCTGGACACGCGCGGCTTGGGCCTACTGGCGGAGGCGCGGGCTGTGGGTATCCCCTTCAGCAACTCGCTGGGCCGTGCCGGGCCGAGTACGGTCGGAGCCGAGAGCGACCTGGTCGCGTCCCTTCGAGAAGTCCTTAGTTGGCGGCCGGGGCAGGTAGCACTCATGGCCGAGAATGAAATGGCGAAGCTCCAGGCACGTCGTTCAAATCTGCGGACAGAGCGCCGCCAGGTCCTGGACCAGATTGCATCGGCGCAGAGGTACGTCAAAGGCGCGTCCGATTTCCAGACCGAGGCCCAGGAGCAGCGTTCCCGCCTTGAGTCCATCAATGCGCTGCCGCGTTCGTCGAACGGCGCGTGGCAATGGCCGTTCCTGAAAGAGGAAGACGCCCGCATGGATGGCTTAGCCCAATCGCTAATGGCCGAGCTCTCGAGCCTGGACGGCGAGCTTGAGCACGTGGGCGGCGCGCGCCCTCGCCTGGATGAGCACCTGGCGGCGCTCACCGACCGTTCCAGCCAACTGAAGGACGCCATCCGTGAGGTCGAAGTGGACCTTAACGCTGCGGTCCTGACCGATGAGAAGGCAGCAGCGCAAGAGGACGCCAACGCGCGCGCTCTGAAGGTTCAAGGCCGAGTCAGCTTCTATCTGGACAGCTTGAATACAAGCAATGCCATCAGCGTGCTGAAGCTCAAAGTCGAGCGGCTGCAGGCGAAGCTCGACCAGATTAACCAGAGCGTGGGCGCCGACGACGATGCAGACGCGCGTATGGAATCGGTCATTACCCACATCTCTAGCACCATGACTTCGTTGGTGAAGGAGCTCAAGGCGTTCTTCTCTGAGTTTCCGTTCCGGCTGGATATGCGCAACCTGACCGTGGTGGTGCAGCGTCCCGGCAATCCAGTTCCGATGATTCGCACCGGAGGGGGCGCGAATTGGTTGGCGTATCACATATCGGCTCTGCTGGCCCTGCACCACTACGCATCGAAAAACCACATCCCTATTCCTCGCTTCCTGATGCTGGACCAGCCGACACAGGTCTATTTCCCCTCGCAGACCATCTATGAATCGGTGGCGGGGGATACGGAGAAGGTCAAGCGCGTGGACGCCGACCTGGAGGCCGCTAAGAAGCTGTTTGAGACGCTGCTGAACTACACGAAAGAGTTGGTCCCGGGCTTCCAGCTCATCGTCACTGAACATGCCAACTTCGCGGAAGATTGGTTCCAGGACGCTCTGGTCGAAGAGCCGTGGATGAATCCGCCGGCGCTGGTGCCGCAAGACTGGCCCAGTTGGAGCAAGTAAGGCGACGACGCGAGTACTGGTCTGATGGGACAAGTTCTTCCACCCGCCAAGCGGGCAGCTCTGCAAAGCCACGGATGGACCAGCGTAAACAGCGCCGCTGCCGACGCTGAAGGCTTCAAGCGGGACTTACTGACGTTGGCGGCGACGCTCGGCACAGCCACGCGCACACGAGGGCGTACTGTTGTCGACGAGCTCGTGCCAGTTTCCGAGGGCAAGGCACAGCCGCGCTCGCTCAGCCGAGCCACTGGAACTGGAGCTCAGCCGTGGCACATGGACATGGCGCACCGTCCGGTCCCTGCCAGGTACCTAGCGCTCGGGATGTTGGAATGTTCCAGCGGCACCGCTGCAACCGAGCTTCTAGACGCTGACCTGCTTCTGCCCGATGAGCTCAACGAGGCGGCCAGCACGGAGCCGTTTCTCGTGCGGACTGGCGCGAAATCGTTCTACGCAACAATAAAAGGCAAAGGCCAGCCATTCTTTCGCCTTGACCCTGGCTGCATGGAAGGCGCCACGGAGCGAGCAAGGAGATTGATGACCCTACTTGCTGACCTGTGCGTGCCGCCCACGTACGTTCATCGCTGGACGCCTGGCAGCATCTTGGTGCTGGACAACTGGAAGGTCTTTCACCGCCGTGCGGATGCCCGCGACGACCCCACGCGCTCGTTGTTTAGGGTTACTATTTTGGGAGATAGCTCATGACGATGGCCAATATGGACCTCTTTAAGGTTGGCAAAGCACAACGCGGTCGCACTGTGCCAACCGCGATATCGCATCAAGCGCTGCTGGACAAGTCCAAGCTTTTTGCGAAGCGCAGCATTGACGCGAAGGAGACCGGCCTCGAGAGCGAGTGCCAGCTTTGGGCCGCCGGCGCGCTGGAGCTTCTGGCCAAAGCGCAGTTGGCAAGCATCCACCCTTGTCTTGTGGTCGAGCCACACAACCTCAACAGCATGCTTGAGGCGTGCGGAGTTTCAACCACTACGAAGGTTCGCACCATCGATGCATCGGTTGCCTATGTTCGTTTGATTCACACGGTTGACAACTTCACGACGCCTGTCATGGAAGGTTGTAAGCAGTTGGCAAACCGAAGGAATGCAGAACTGCACTCAGGCGATGCAGCATGTGCCGCGATGCCATACGACGGCTGGGAAGGAGATTTCTGGAACGCGGCAGACCTGATTCTCCAAAGCATGGATATGGACCTCCAAGAGTGGCTGGGCGCGGATGCCAAGGCGCCGAAGGCTCTCCTGAAAGCTCATCGCCATGCCGAAGTCCGCGCCGCGAAACAGCGGGTGAAGCACCATGCATCCCAGTTCAAGGAGTCAGAGCTCGGGAAACTTGGGCGTGACAAGCTCAAGGCCTTCCTGGCCACGACGCACAACCTACCGATTAACACCGACCTCTTCCGCTACGAGTACTCGGAATACTGGAGGGCCGACTGTCCAGCGTGCAAGAGTTGCGGATTTACCGCTGGCGACCTGAGCTGGGAGGATAGGGCGGAGAATCAAGACGGTGCCGACTACGGCGACGAAATCATCGAGCGTGGATACACAGCAACGGAGTTTCACTGCCCGACCTGCGGCTTGGCATTAATTGGAGGCGTTGCCATCCATGCAGCCGGCATCGACGAGGAACACGTCAAAGTCAGCGTCGAGGAAATCAGCTACGAGCCAGAGTACGGCAACGACTAGCGCGCTCGCCCGAGACTCCGACGTCGGTCAAGTAAGGCTTTGAACGACCGCTCAAGGGCTTCGAGTTCTGCAAAGCGAAGGACCGTAACCGCTACAGAGCCGTCCTTCAGGCGCCAAGAGGCCGGTTGCGAGGCGGATACCCAACATAGTTTCTCGACGCATAGCATCTGCAATACAGTCGCCCCATGAAAACCGCCACTCTTCCCTACATCCATGTCGCGCCCAATTTCCGGCAGGAGATCGAAGGCGTGCTTGAAGACGGTGAGACGCTGTCGCAGTTCGTTGAAGGCGCGGTGCGCCGCGAGGTGGACAAGCGCAAATGCCAGGCCGAATTTGTGTGGCGTGGCATCGCAGCTATTCGGGAAACACAGCGCACGGGCAATGGTGTTCCGGCCAGTCAGGTGCTGGCCCGGCTTGATGCCCGTTTGCTCGCAGCCCGCCAGGCCCTAGCGCAGCGCGGTCGCTAAGTCACCTTCGCCGCATATCCAACGGCAAACCCGCAACTCACACTTCCCCCAACCCCGGCAACCGCACCACCAACACCTTCAACGCCCGATCCGCCGCCACATCCGCAAAGGCCTTCGGATTGGCCAGGCGCTGTTCAATCACCAGCTCGGGTGCATGCTCCGCCAATTGGTCGCGCAAAAACTGTTCTGGCATTTCCGGCGCGTTCAGGCACAGCAGCGCCCGCCCGCCGGGCTTCAGCAGGTCGGGCAGGCGGCGCAGCAGGCGCGCCCAGTCTTTGCTGGCAACAAAGCTGCCTTTCTGAAAGCTCGGTGGGTCGGCAATCACCAGGTCGTACGGGCCCATGCGCGTGACCTTGCCCCAGCTGCTGAACAGGTCGTGCGCCAAAAACTTGGCCTTGTTGTTGAATCCGTTGAGCTGGTGGTTTTGCTGGCCGGTGGTGAGCGCGCGCTGGGCCATGTCCAGGTTCACAACTTCTTTGGCGCCGCCCTGCAGCGCCGCCACCGAAAACGCACAGGTGTAGGCAAACAGGTTAAGCACCTTGGCGCCTTGCGCGTGCGCGCGCACCCAGCGCCGGCCTTCGGCCATGTCCAAAAACAGGCCCCGGTTCTGCGCCTGCAGCACCTGCACGCGGTAGCGCGCGTCGGCCTCGGTCACCACATGCGGCTCGGGCACGCTGCCGGCCATCAGTTCGGTCACAGCGCGGCTGCCTGGTCCGTCGGGCTGGCGGCGCTGAAACACCCAGTTCAGCGGCTCATTCGGGGCCAGCTGTGTTTGGCGCGCGGTCAGCGCGGCGCCCACGGCCTGTGTTTGTTTGTCGGTGGCTTCGCCAAAATGGGTCAGCACCCAAACCGGCGGGTACCAGTCCAGCGTCCAGTCTTCGCAGCCGGGGTGCAGGCCGCCGCGCCCGTGAAACAGGCGTTCGGCATCGGTGCCGGGCGTGGCGTGGGCAATCGCGTCGAGCAGAGCGTTCATAGAGGTCGATTCAGTGGCTTTGCCAAATCCAAGGCGCACGAGAGCGCGCCCGCAGGTCCAGGCACCCGTGGAACGGGCTTCGCCCGGCCACAGGGTGCGTCCCCCTCCCGCCGCAGGCGAGAGAGGGGGAAGCCGCGCAGCGGCGCAGGGGGTGCCTTCATGCTCCCAGCCATTCGCCGATGGGCGGCAGGCCGTGGCGCACCCGCGCCTTATTGCAGCCGTAGCTGCCTTCTTGCAGCTCGGCGCAGGGGCGGGGGCGTTGTTCGTAGATGCGGCACAGCGCGAGTTCACCGAGCTGGCCTTCCAACGCCACGCAGCGGATCGGCACTTCGCCGGTGCCGCGCATGCGGCAGGTGGCGCCGTTGACTGTTTCGGTCAGTGCCTCGGGCACGGTGCCGCCCATCGAGTCCAGCTCGTAGACCGAAAACTCCACGCGGTAGCTGTGGCAGCAGGCGCCGCAACGCACACATTCCGACATGGGCTGGCCTTCAGAAACCTTGGAGCGGCTCGAGCCCATGGCGGCGCCGCGCTTGCGCACAGGCGTCGCTGCCTTCTTCAAATTCGCGGCAGGGGCTGGGGCGCCATTCGTAAATGCCGCAGACGGCGCGTTCGCCCACCTGGCCCGACAGCGCGGCGCAGCGTGGGCGGCCATGGTCGGTGCCGCGCAGGCGGGCGGTGCTGTCGGTCACCGGCACCCAC
Organism: Hydrogenophaga intermedia; assembly: GCA_945869245.1. Taxonomy (GTDB): domain Bacteria; phylum Pseudomonadota; class Gammaproteobacteria; order Burkholderiales; family Burkholderiaceae_C; genus Hydrogenophaga; species Hydrogenophaga intermedia_B. The sequence goes on along the minus strand of CAMBOY010000051.1, from coordinate 6,408 downwards.
AATCCGTCGGGCACGCTGCCCCCTTCGGATTGGGTTTCAAACACCGAAAAGTCCACACGGAAGCTGGCGCAGCACGCGCCACAGGTGGTGCAGGCGCTCACGGGGATGCGTCAGGCCAGCTTGCCGAGCAGCAGGTACTCCATGAGCGCCTTTTGCACATGCATGCGGTTTTCCGCCTCGTCCCAGACCACCGACTGTGGGCCGTCGATGACTTCGGCGCTCACTTCTTCGCCACGGTGGGCGGGCAGGCAGTGCATAAACAGCGCGTCTGCTTTAGCCACGGCCATCATGGCTTCGTTGACGCACCAGTCGGCAAAGGCTTGTTTGCGGGCTTCGTTTTCGGCCTCATAGCCCATGCTGGTCCACACGTCGGTGGTCACCAAATCGGCGCCTCGGCAGGCGTCCATGGGGTTGTCGAACACCTGATAGCAGTCGCTGCTGCTGATGCCGGCCAGGGCTGGGTTCACTTCGTAGCCGCGCGGGGTGCTGATGTGCACCTTAAAGCCCAAAATTTCGGCCGCCTGCAGCCAGGTGTTGGCCATGTTGTTGCCGTCGCCCACCCAGGCCACCACTTTGCCTTTGAGGGCGTCCAGCGGGTTGCCGCTGGGGGCCGGGCGGTATTCGGTCAGGGTAAACAGGTCGGCCAAAATTTGGCAGGGGTGAAATTCGTTGGTCAGGCCGTTGATGACCGGCACGCGCGAATACTCGGCAAATTTCTCGATCTTGTCTTGGCCAAAGGTGCGGATCATCACGATGTCGACCATGCGGCTGATGACGCGGGCGCTGTCTTCGATGGGTTCGGCGCGGCCCAGTTGGCTGTCGCCGGTGGTCAGGTGCACCACCGAGCCGCCCATTTGGTACATGCCGGCTTCAAAGCTGACGCGGGTGCGGGTGCTGGCCTTCTCGAAGATCATGGCCAGGGTGCGGTCGGGGTCGGCAAAGGGCTGGTAGCGCTCTACCGCTTTGAACTTGGCCTTGATGAAGGCGGCGCGTTGCAGCAGGTAGCCGTATTCGTCGGCTGTGAAGTCCTTGAATTGCAGGTAGTGGCGGATGCTCATTGCGCAGGCTCCAACAGGAATTGCTGAATCAGCGGCACCAAGATGTTGACGATTTGGTCGGCTTCGGATTCGCTCAAGATGAGCGGCGGCACCAAACGCACCACTTTGTCGGCGGTGACCGACATCAGCAGGCCGGCGTCGGTGGCGCGCTGCAGCAGCACGCCGCAGGGGCGGTCGAGTTCAATGCCGAGCATCAGGCCTTGGCCGCGCACTTCCACCACGCCGGTGGTGTTCATGAGGCGGGTGGTGAGCTGGGTCTTGAGGCGCATGCCGACCTTGCTGACATGGGCGAGGATGCCTTCCTCTTCCATGATGCGCAGCGTCTCGACACCGGCGCGCATGGCCAGCGGGTTGCCGCCGAAGGTGGTGCCGTGGTTGCCGGGCGCAAAGATGTTGGCGGCCTTGGGGCCAGCCACCACCGCGCCCACAGGCACACCCGAGCCCAGGCCTTTGGCCAGTGGCATCACGTCGGGCACGATGCCGGCCCACTGGTGCGCAAACCATTTGCCGGTGCGGCCAATGCCGCACTGCACTTCGTCGATCATCAGCAGCCAGTCGCGTTCGTCGCACAGCACGCGCAGGTCGCGCAAAAAGTCCACCGTCATGGGGTGCACGCCGCCTTCGCCCTGAATGGCTTCGAGGAAGATAGCGGTGATGTTGTTGTTGCCCTCGGTGGCGCTGCGCAGGGCGGCGATGTCGTTGCGCGGCACGCGCACAAAGCCCTCAACCAGCGGGCCAAAGCCGGCGTGGATTTTGGGGTTGGCGGTGGCGCTCAGGGTGGCAATGCTGCGGCCGTGAAAGGCGCCATCAAACACCACCACTTCGGGGCGGTCAATGCCTTTGTCGTGGCCAAACTTGCGGGCCAGTTTCAGCGCGGCTTCGTTGGCTTCCAGTCCGGTGGAGCAGAAAAACACATTGGTCATGCCCGACAGCTCAACGAGCTTGGCCGCCAGGGTTTCTTGCAGGGTGACGTGGTAGTAGTTGCTGCAATGAATGAGCTTGCCCACCTGGTCTTGCAGCGCGCGCACCAGCTGTGGGTGGGCGTGGCCCAGCGTGTTGACGGCGATGCCGCCCAGGCCGTCGAGGTACTCTTTGCCGGTGGTGTCCCAGACGCGGCAGCCTCGGCCGTGGGTGAGCGCCAGGGGCAGGCGCCCGTAGGTGTTCATCACATGGGGGGAGGCGACGTCGCTCATTGGGATACTCTCCAAAAGGTGGTGCAAATAAAAACGGCCCAACGCAGGTTGAGCCGTTGAATAAACATTGTAGGCGCACAGGCCCGCGTGCCGGCCGGCGCGCCGCCAAGGGCGGCAGCGTGGGTGGACGCGTGAGTGGACGCATGGGTGTGTGTGTTAAGGGTTATCCCGGTGTTTAGGTCTTATATAAGATACAATTTTTGAAGGTCCAACACTGGGCGATCCCCAGGCTGCTTGCACCCACACTTCCGACCGACTGTGCCCTCTACCGAAGGCGACCGCATGGCCAACCACAGCCCCAAGCAAATGTTCATTCTGGGCCTGACCCAAGAGGGCCGCACTTTTCGGCCCAGCGACTGGGCCGAGCGCCTGGCGGGCGTCATGGCGCAGTTTCGCCCCGGCGGCGCCAAGTCGCTGGGCGGCCACATCGCCTATTCGCCCTGGTGTGTGCCCACCGTGGTCGACGGCGTGAAGTGTGTGGTGGTGCACAGCGATCTGCGCGAGTCCGAGCCCATGGCCTGGGACTTTTGCCTCAGCTTCGCCAAAGACAACACTTTGCAAATCACCGAAGGCTGTTTGCTGCCCGACGCGCCCAAGGCCTGAGCGGCGCTTCACCGGTCGACACGCCACCCATGAAAAAACCGCCGGGTCTTGCGACACGGCGGTTCTTGTTTTTTTGCTGGCAGCGCACCGTTTCAAACGGCGGGTGGCGCTGAGGCCTCCCGGGCTGATGGCCTGCGAACAGGCCGGGGTGATCAAGCGGCGGCGAGCGCCTTGACCTTGGCCGACAGGCGGCTCTTGTCGCGTGCGGCCTTGTTCTTGTGGAAGATGCCTTTGTCGGCAATGGTGTCGACCACACCTTGCATCTTGGCAAACAGTTCGGTGGCCTTGGCCTTGTCGCCGGTCAACACGGCTTTTTCAACGTTCTTGACGGCGGTGCGGTATTTGGAGCGCAGCGAGGAGTTCGCGGCATTCAGTTTGACGTCCTGGCGGGCGCGTTTGCGGCCGGAGGCCAGGCGGGGGTTCTTTTTCTTCGGCTTGGTTGCCATGATTCAATGTCCTTTAGGGTGTTTGGGATGATGCCAGCAAAGCCGAGCATTATAGCCTGCGCCTATTCGGGCTTCCAGTCCGCTGGTCTGGACGCTATGCGGCGCGCTGTATGCGCTGCCCTGGTCTGAGCGGATAAGCTTGTGTCCCATGAAAGCCTACCGCGCCTCTTTGTTGCGATTTGACGCCGCTGGCCAAGCAGAATTCGACGCCGACGGCGGTCTGTTGGTCGGCCCTGGCCCGCAAGGCACCCAGCGGGTGCTGGATGTGGGGCCTTGGAGCCGGGTCGCGCCCGCTTGTGAGGCCCCTGGCGTGGTGTTTGAAGACCTGCGTGGGCAGCTGATTGCGCCGGGCTTTGTGGACATGCACATCCATTACCCACAAACCGACGTGATTGGCGCGCCAGCCGCCGGGCTGCTGCCCTGGCTGGAACACTACACCTTTCCGCACGAAAGCCGGTTTGCTGACCCCACGTATGCGTCTTCGGTGGCCGAGTTTTTTCTGGATGAGCTGCAGCGCAACGGCGTGACCACCGCGTTGACGTTCGCCACGTCGCACCCCGCATCGGCCAACGCCCTGTTTGCCGCCGCACAAGCGCGCGGCCTGCGCCTGATCACCGGCAAGGTGCTGCAGGACCGGCACAGCCCCGACGGCGTGCGCGACCAGACCGAGCAAAGCCTGATCGACACCGAGGCGCTGATTCGCCGCTGGCATGGGGTGGACCGGTTGGGCTACGCCATCACGCCACGCTTTGCGCCCACCAGCAGTCAGGCGCAGCTGCAAGGCGCGGGCGAACTGGCTGCGCGCTACCCGGATGTGTGGGTGCAGTCGCATGTGGCGGAAAACCACGATGAGGTGCGTTGGGTGGCCGAGCTGTTTCCCCAGGCGCGCAGCTACCTGGATGTCTACCGCAGCGTTGGCCTGTTGCGCGCGCGTGCGGTGTACGCCCATTGCATCCACCTCGACGCCGACGACCGCGCCTTGATGCGCGACACCGGCGCGGCCGCCGCCGTGAGCCCGACCAGCAATCTGTTTTTGGGCAGTGGCTTTTTTGACTACGCCGCCGCCGACGCGGCCGGCATGGCCTATGGGCTGGCCAGCGATGTGGGCGGGGGCATGAGCTTTTCGCCTTTTCACACCATGCGCGCTGCGTATGTGGTGGGCCGCGAAGGCCAAACCAAACTTGGCCTGAGCCTGAGCCCCAGCCACTTGTGGTGGCAGCACACGGCGGGTGCGGCCCAAGCCATGGGGCTCGGCGGCGTGGTGGGCAATTTGCAGCCTGGCTGCGAGGCCGATTTTGTGCTGCTCAACCCCAAGGCCACGCCGCTGCTGGCGCGCAAAACAGCGCAGGCCGAATCGCTCGACGAGCTGCTGTTTGCGTTGATTGTGCTGGGCGACGACCGGGTGGTGGCGCGCACCCACATCGCTGGCGTTCAGCCGTAGGTCAATGCCCGCGCCTTGCCCCAGAACACCCGGTACATGAACACGGTGTAGGCCACGATCACCGGCAAGGTGATGGCCGTGCCGATGAAGATGACCATGAGCGACTCGGTGGCGGCCGCCGCCTCCCACACCGTGAGCCGGCCCATCACGATATCGGGCAGGATGCTGTAGGCCAGACCGATAAAGGCCATGACGCAGATCAGCACAATGTTGGCAAACACCAGCCAGCCGTAGCCGGCGGCCACCAGCGCCGGCCGGGTCACCACCCAGCGCACCGCAAAAAATGCGGCGGCGCACACCAGCGGTATCGGCAGCAGCGCCACCACCTGTGGCAAGCCAAACCATTTGGCGATCACGGCGGGGTTGACCAGCGGTGTGGCGGCCGAGATGGCCAGCAGCGCCAACGCCATGGGCCACAGGGCGCGGCGCGCCCAGTGCAGCGACCGCTGTTGCAGATCACCCTCGGTTTTCATGATCAGCCAACCGGCGCCCAGCATCACGTACACCGCTGGCAGGGTCAGCGCAATGCCCAGGCTGAACGCCCAGCCCAGGCCGCCCAGGTCAAAGCCGGTGATGTAGCTGCCCAGCATCCAGCCTTGGGCGCTGGCGGCCATCAGCGAGCCCACAAAGAAGGTGCGGTTCCAAAACGGCTTCCACGGCAGCGGCGCCTTGACGCGGAAGTCGAACGCCACACCGCGCAGCACCAGACCAATGAGCATCACCGCCACCGGCAGGTACAGCGCTTGCAAGATCAGCCCGTGCGCTTTGGGAAAGGCCACCAGCAGCACGCCCACGCCCAGCACCAGCCAGGTTTCGTTGGCGTCCCAGAACGGGCCAATGCTGTGGATCATGGTGTCTTTTTGTGCGTCACTGCCCAGCGGCAGCAGCATGCCCACGCCGAGGTCGTAGCCGTCCAGGATGACGTAGGCCAGCAGCGACAGGCCCATGACGGCCATAAAAATCAGGGGTAGGGTGTCGGACCAAGTGGGCATGTTCAAGCTCCTGCCTTGCCCAGCTCGGCGCCGGTGGTGGGCGCGCTGGCGTGTTGGGTGGGGTGTTCGGCCATGTACTTGAGTACCCCGATGTAGCTCACCAGCAGCAGACCGTAGACCACCAGATAAGCGGTCAGCGTCAGCGCCACCCAAGGCGAGGCGATCTGCGTGGCGGTGTCGGCGGTGCGCAGCACACCATAGACCACATAGGGCTGGCGGCCGATTTCGGTCACGTACCAGCCCGCCAGGGTGGCCACCCAGCCCGAAAACGCCATGCCCGAGAGCACCCACAGCAGTGGGCGCGGCAAGGTGGTGGTGCCGGCACGGCGTTGCGGCCAGAGCTTCCAGGCGCTGAAGATGCCCACCAGCAACATCACGGTGCCCACGCCCACCATCACCCGAAAAGCGTAGAACACCGGCGCCACGGGTGGGTGCTCACCCGCGAACTCGTTGATGCCCTTGATCTCTCCGTTCCATTCGTGGGTGAGGATCAGGCTGGCGAGTTTGGGTATCTCGACGGCGAAGTGGGTGGTGCCCGCTTCTTCGTCGGGAATGCCAAACAGCGTCAGCGGCGCGCCGCGCTCGGTGTGCCAAATGCCTTCCATGGCGGCGATCTTGGCAGGTTGGTGCTGCAGCGTGTTGAGGCCATGCAGGTCGCCCACGAACACCTGCACG
>CAMBOY010000050.1 GCA_945869245.1 Hydrogenophaga intermedia | reverse complement strand
GTCGCCGACAGCATCAAGCAGTGGTTTTGAACGCGGAAGGCTCCCTGCAAAGGGGGCCTTTTTTCTTGGCTGATACGCTCTCGCCATGGACCTCATCGCCCGCATTGCCGACGTCATCATTCCGGTGTTTCTGATCGTGGCCATCGGCTACGCCTACGCGCGCCGCTCGGCGCCGGATCTGTCGGTGTTCAACCGGATTGCGCTCGATGTGCTGGCGCCGGTGCTGGTGTATTCGGCGCTGGCAGCCAGGGACTTTCACCTGGCCGACCATGTGCCGCTGCTGATCGGCGGCACGGTGCTGATTCTGGGCAGCGGCCTGCTGGCCTGGCCACTGGCGCGTGTTTTTGGCGCGCAGCCGCGCACATTGGTGCCGGTGGTGATGTTCAACAACTGCGGCAATATGGGTCTGCCACTGGCGCTGTTGGCTTTTGGTCCGGCACACTTTGGCGCGGCGGTGGCGCTGTTTTCGGTCAGCAACCTGTTTCACTTCTCCCTTGGTGCGCGCATCACCAGCGCCTCGGCGCGCACACGCGATCTGCTGACCAGCCCACTGATGATCGGCACCGCGCTGGGATTTGCCAGCGCACTGACCGATGTGCGCCCGCCCGACGTGCTGCTCTCCGGGCTCAAGCTATTGGGCGACGCACTGCTGCCCATGATGCTGTTTGCCCTGGGCGTGCGCCTGACCTCGCTCACCCGCCATGGCCTGGCGCTGGGCTTGCTGGGCGCGCTGGCGCGGCCTCTGATTGGTCTGGCCATTGGCATCCCCTTGGCCTGGGCCTTGGGGCTCGAAGGCGCGGCGCGCGGTCAGCTGCTGCTGTTTGCCGCCCTGCCACCGGCGGTGATGCAGTTCATGCTGGCCGAGCGCTACCGGCAAGAGCCGGACAAGGTGGCGGCCATGATCATGCTGGGCAATGCGCTGGCGGTGCTGTTTGTGCCGCTGGCCCTGGCCATGGGTTTGTGACAAGCGCCCTTCAAAGGGCCGCCACAATAGCGCTTTTGTGATTTGGAGGACTTGCCTTGGACGCCAACCGTTACCTGAATTCGAACCGCCTAGCCGATGCCTGGGCCGATCTGCAGGCCCACGCCAGCGATGGCGCGCCGCTGGAAGCCGACGCCTACCGTTTGGCCTTTGCCGACCCCGAGTTTCTGTTGCGCCGAGAGACGCGGGGCATCCGCTTTCAGCTGGAACTGCTCAAGCCCGATCTGGCACAGCAGGCGCTGGGGGTAGACAACACGGTGGTGGTGTTTGGCAGCGCGCGGGTGCGCGACCCAGCGGCCGCCCAAGAGGCGATGGCGCAGGCCGAGGCCAGCGGCGACGCCAAGGCCATCAACAAAGCCCGGGCCTTGCTGCGCAACGCCACACACTACGAGCAGGCGCGGGCCTTTGCGCGCTTGGTGGCGCAGTACAGCGCGCATTGCCCGGCCAGCAAGCGGCTGTTCATTTGCACCGGGGGCGGCCCCGGCATCATGGAAGCGGCCAACCGGGGGGCGCACGACGAGGGTGCACTCAACGTGGGGCTGAACATTGCCTTGCCACACGAGCAGGAGGGCAACCGCTACATCTCACCCGAACTGTGCTTCAAGTTCCATTACTTTGCGCTGCGCAAAATGCATTTCATGATGCGCGCCAAGGCTCTGGTAGCGTTTCCGGGTGGGTTTGGCACGCTCGACGAGCTGTTTGAAGTGATTACCTTGGTGCAATGCCGCAAGGCCAAGCCGGTGCCCATTTTGCTGTTTGGCAGCGACTATTGGAGGCGCCTGCTCAACCTAGAACTGCTGGTCGACGAAGGCATGGTGTCGCCCGAAGACTTGCAGCTCTTCCAGTATGTGGACGAGCCGCAAGCGGCCTGGGACGCGATCGCTGCGTTTTACGGCCTGGGGCAATAAGGGACCGGACCGGGCCTCAGCTGGGCCGGTGCGGGCCCAGTTCGGGCGGCATCGGCGCCTTGCTGCGGGTCTTGAGGTGCAGAGCGGCCTGTGCCATCAAGTTGGCCGACACCGGGGCGGTGACAAACACAAACAAGGTGATCAGCAGCTCGGCAATGCCCGGGCGCCCTTGGCTGGCCGACACCAGCAGCGACGCCAGCAGCACACCGCCCACCCCGAGGGTCGACGCTTTGGTCGGCGCGTGCAAACGCATGTAAAAGTCGGGCAGACGCACCAAACCAATGGCGCCCACCAGCAAGAAAAAAGCAGCCAACAACACCAGGGCGGCCGATACCCATTCGATCCACAGCGGCATGTCCATCACAATCTCCTTCATTCCACCACGTCGCCGCGGGTGAGATAACGCGCCAACCCCACCGTGCCCACAAAGCCCAGCATGGCCACCAGCAGCGCCGCTTCAAACAGCAGCGCCGTGTTCCAGCGCAGTCCGAGCACGACCACCAGCGCCACCACGTTCATATAGAGCGTGTCCAGCGCCAGAATGCGGTCGGTGGTTTCCGGGCCGCGCCACAGGCGCCAGCCACACAATGCCATGGCCACGGCCACCGCCACCGAGGCGATGTCCAGGGCCCACATCAACACAGGGGCGTTCATGCTGTGGCCTCCATTGGGGTGTCTGCGCTGACGCGCAGGGCGCGCATCAGCGGGGCTTCGTAGCGTTGCTTCATATCGGCGGCCATGGCTTGTGGATCATCGCCATTGAGTGCGTGCACCCAAATCACACCGTGTGCCTCGTCGACCACACAAGACACAGTGCCTGGTGTGGTGGTGATGATGCTGGCAAACAACGCGTTCACCCGTGGGTGGCGCGTGGCCAGGGGTACGGCAATCCACAGCGGGGTCGGTTTGTCCATGGGGCCCAGCACCAAGCGCGCCACCGCGATGTTGGACACCACAATGTCCCACAACACCACGCCCACCAAACGGATGGCGCTGGGCCAGTGCAGGCGGTCAGCCGGTGGCAGAAAGCCACCAATGAGTTTGGGCACGATCAGGCCAATGAGCACCGCCGACAACAGGTGCACCAGCGCCAAGCTGTGTGACAAGGCCAACCAACTGACCGCCAGCAACAAAGACAGCACCGGGTGGTCGAACCAACCCACCTGGCGCACGGAGGTGTGTGAGGCGTTTGTCATCAACGGTCTCCGGTGTAAGGACGGGTGCTGTTGCCCAGGTCACCCAACACGGCACGCTGGTAGGCGGCGCGGTCGGTGAGCTGGTTGGCGGCGGCATCGGTGTATTGCTTGACCGGCGCAGCCAGTGCAGCCAGGGTCACCGTCAGGACCATAAAGGCCCAGATGGCCGACAACAGCTTGACACTGCCACCAGAGACCCCGCCCGCGCCCGGGGCGGGCTGTACATGCCAAAACACGATCACGCCGGCACGTGCCAAGCCCACGATGGTAAAAAAGCCCACGGTCAGCACCACGGTCCACAACCACGGTTGGGCGGCCAAACCGTGGCTGCTTTGCAAAATCATGAGCTTGCCCACAAAACCCGGCAGTGGCGGCAGGCCAGCGGCCGAGGCAGCGCCAAACAGCATCATCAAACCCAGCAGCACCGGCTCACGCACCGCGTGAGCGGGCCGCAGGTGGTCGCCTGCGTCGCCGCGCTGAGCCGCCATTTGCTCCACCAGCAGGAACAGGCCAGCCACCACGATGGTGCTGTGCAGGGCGTAGTACAGCGAAGCCGACAGCGTCTCGGGTGTGAACAAACCCACGCCAGCCATGATGGTGCCGACCGAGGACACGGTCAGATACGCCACCAGACGCCCCAGCGTGTGCGCAGCCAGCGCGCCCAGCACGCCCAGGACACTGGTGGCCAGTGCCGCTGGCAGCAGCCAGTCGGCCACCGCCAAGGCGGACGCGCCAGCGTCGGCACCAAAGATCACCCAGTGGGTGCGAATGATGCTGTAGACGCCCACCTTGGTCATGATGGCAAACAGCGCCGCTACCGGTGCGCTGGCGGCCGCATAGGTGCCGGGCAACCAAAAATACAAGGGCACCAGCGCCGCCTTCAGGCCAAACACCACCAGCAACACCAGCGCTCCCGAGCGCGCCAGCGCGGCGTTCTCGCCCTGTAGCTGCGCCACCCGCATCGCCATATCGGCCATGTTGAGCGTGCCGGTGACCGCGTACAGCATGGCCAGCCCAATCAGGAACAGGGCAGACGCCGACAGGTTGAGCACCACGTAATGCACACCCATGCGGAAACGCTCGCGCCCCTGTCCGTGCAGCAGCAGCACATAAGACGCGATCAGCAACACCTCAAAAAACACAAACAGGTTGAACAGGTCGCCCGTCAGGAAGGCGCCGCACAAGCCCATGAGCTGGAACTGGAAGATGGCGTGGAAATAGCGCCCGCGCGCGTCCCAGCCACCGGTGGCGTACCACAGCACCGGCAGAGCCACCAGGTAGGTGAGCAACACCATCATGGCCGACAAGCGATCGAGCACCAGCGCAATGCCGAAAGGCGCCGGCCATTCACCCAAGCGGTAAACCAAGAGTTCGCCATGGCTGGCGCGCCAGACCATGCCAGCGGCCATGACCAAGCCCAGCAGCGCCGAGGTCAGCGCCACCCGACGGCGCCAGCGCAGACGCCCCACCTCGTGGCTGCCACCCTGGGCGGCCATGCCACCTTGGTCGCCGATCAGCAACAGCACCACCGCGGTGAGCGAAGGCAGCACCACCGACAACACCGGGGCGTGCTGCCACCACAGCTCAAGCAAAGCGTTCATCGCGCGCCCTCCCCGCCCTTGGGCACGTGGCCGTCCACATGGTCGGTGCCGCTTTCGTGGCGGCTGCGCAGCGCCAGCTCAATCACAAAACCGGTGGTGGCAAAGCCAATCACGATGGCGGTCAGCACCAGGGCCTGCGGCAGCGGGTCGGCCACCGGGCCCTCCCCCACCAACAAGGGGTTCGCATTGGTCCACAGCCGGCCCATGACAAAAATGAACACGTTGACCGCATAGCCCAACAAGGTGAGTCCCAGCACCACCGGAAAGGTACGGCCACGCAGCATCAGGTACACGCCGGTGGCGGTGACCACACCGATGCCACTGGCCAACAAAGCTTCCATGCTGATCATGCCGCCCCTCCCTGAGCCGATGCGGGAGCAGACGCGCCCTCGCGAGAAACCGAGCCCAGCACACTGAGCGTCAACAAGGTCGCCCCCACCACCGTGAGGTACACACCCAAATCAAACAATGCAGCGGTGGCCAAGGGCAATTCGCCCAAGACGCCGACCACCGGATGGCCAAAGGCACTGGTCAGGAAAGGCCTGCCCCATACAAAGGCCCCAATGCCGGTCAGGCCAGCAATACCCAAGCCAATACCCATGGCGCGCACAAAGCGCTCGCCACCCTGGGCCCGCATCAGCATCTCGGCGCGCGACTGACCCAGCGCCATGAACTGCAACACCAGCGCCACGGCGGTGATCAGGCCAGCGATGAAACCGCCGCCTGGCAGGTTGTGGCCGCGCATGAAGATGTAGATGGAAAACACCAGCGCCAGCGGCAACACCACCGAGGCCGCCACCCGCAACAACAGCGGCTGCTGCGGGAAGGTCCAGGCCAGACCGGACGGATCGCTACCCGGGCGGCGCAGACGAAAGCCGTCCATCAACGCCAGCACACCCAGCGCTGCGATGCCCAGCACCGTGATCTCGCCCCAGGTGTCGTAACCGCGGAAGTCCACCAGAATCACGTTGACCACGTTCGACCCGCCGCCCTTGGGCAAGGACTGCTCCAGGAAATACCACGAGATGCTGTCGTGGTTGCGGGTCATAAAGACCCAGGCCAACCACGCCATGCCCGCACCAGCCAGCAGCGCCAATGCCGCATCGCGGGTCTTGCGCCCAACCGACGACTCGCGCGGCGTGGTCTGCGGCAGCAATGCCAAGCCCATGAGCAGCAGCACGGTGGACACCACCTCCACCGACAACTGTGTCAGAGCCAAATCGGGTGCCGACAGCGACACAAAGGTGAGCGCCACCACCAAGCCCACCAAACCCACCAGCACCACGGTGCGAAAACGCTGGTAATGCCCCGTCACCAGGGCGGCACAGGTCACCAACAACAGCGCCCACACCACCACCGCCAACACATTGGCGGGCAGCAGTGCGCGGTCACCCGCGCCGATACCGGCGCCCAGCAAAGGAGAAGCCGCCAGCAGCACCGCCGCACCCAGCATCAGAGCGATGTAGCGCTGCAGCGAGCTGTTTTCCAGCGCAACGGTTAAGCGACCCGACAGCGCAAACAGACCGTCGATCAGCGACTCGAACATCTGGCGACCGGTGCCCGCACCGAACCACGCCTCAGAACTGATGCGGTGCAGCCGCTTGCCCTGCGCCAGCGTGCGGTAGAGCCACACCCCAGCGACCAGTGCAATCGCACTCATGAGCAGCGGCAAATTGAAGCCGTGCCAGATCGACAGGTAGTAGTCGGGCAAAGGCTGCCCCGCCAGCGCCGTGGCCGCCACATGCACCAGCGGACCAAACGTGGCCGCCGGGAACAAGCCCACCACCACACACAAGATCGCCAAGCCGATGGTGGGCAGCTTCATGCCCAGCGGTGGCTCGTGCGGGTGTTTGTTCTCCACCTCACCCAGCTCACCGTTGAACAACGTGTCGTGCACCATGCGCAGCGACTAAGCGACGCTGAAGATGCCCGCCAGGGTCACCAGCGCCGGCACCGCCCAGGCCCACACCCCCGACGTGCCGTTGACCACCTCGGTGAAAAACATTTCCTTCGACAAAAAGCCGTTGGTCAGCGGCACACCCGCCATCGACGCGGCGGCCACCATGGTCAAGGTGGCGGTGAACGGCATAAACGACCACAGGCCACCCAACTGCCGCATGTCGCGCGAATGGGTCTCGTGGTCCACGATGCCGGCAATCATGAAGAGAGAGGCCTTGAAGGTGGCGTGGTTGAGCACGTGAAACACCGCCGCCACGGCGGCCAAGGGCGAGCCCAAGCCCACCAAGCAGGTGATCAAGCCCAGATGGCTGACTGTGGAGTAAGCCAACAAGCCCTTGAGGTCGTGCTTGAAGAGGGCAATGAAGGCAGCGAACAACAGAGTCATCAGCCCGGCGCCTGTCACCAACGCCTCGAACCAGCCCGAACCCGCCAAGATGGGATAGAGCCGCATCAATAGAAACACACCCGCCTTGACCATGGTGGCCGAGTGCAGGTAGGCCGACACCGGGGTGGGCGCTGCCATCGCGTCGGGCAGCCAGAAGTGGAACGGGAACTGCGCGCTCTTGGTGAACGCGCCCAGCAAGATCAGCAACAAGGCCGGCACAAACATGGGGTCGGCCTGAATTTGTGCAGCCTTGGTGGCCAGCACACTGATCTCGTAGCTGCCGCCGATCTGACCCAGCAGCACAAAGCCCCCGAGCATGGCCAAGCCACCACCACCCGTGACCGCCAAGGCTTGGCGAGCCCCCGCGCGGGCATCAGGCCGGTGTCCCCAGTAGCCCACCAGCAAGAAAGAGGAAATGCTGGTCAGTTCCCAGAACACCACCAGCACCAGCAAGTTGTCTGACAGCACCACACCCAGCATGGCGGCCATGAACAGCATCATCAGGCTGTAGAACTTGGGCGCGGAATCCTCTGGCGCCAAGTAATAGGCCGCATACAGCACGATGCACAGACCGATGCCCAAAATCAGCCCCGCAAACATCAGCGACAGGCCATCTAGGCGGAAGGTGATGTTCAGCCCCAACGATGGCACCCACGACCAGGCCTCCATCACCGGCTGCCCAGCGAACACCTGCGCGCTGTGCGACAACAAAATGGCCAAGCTCGCTGCGGTGATGGCGCCAGCCACACTGGCTGACAGCCAACGCCGCTGGGCACCGCTGACAGCGGTCAGCAGACTGCCCAAGACCAAGGGCAATAAAACGACCAGTAACAACACGGGCACCCCCAAAAATTTGCACGAATTCTAGAGTCAGTGTGCATCATTTTTTTAAATGCATTCAAAAGTGCACACGCAGCCAGCGGGCTATGACGGCGCGGCAGCGCGAACCGGCGTGCGCAAACCAAAACCCATCCGCGCACCGGCCCCAACCACACAAGCCACGCCATAAAACACCACCGACACACCCACCACCGCCCCCACCGAGCCAAACAGCAGCGGCATGACCACACTGGACGCGTTGATCGTCATGCTGCGCAGGGCCAGCGCCTGCCCGTGCTGGCCCTGCGGCGTGATTTGGTGCAAAGCGCTCATGATCATGGGCTGCACCGAGCCCAGCGCCACGCCCAGCAACACCGACAGCACAGCCATCCACCACACCTGCTGCGCCAGCGGATACAAGGCCAACAGCACCGCGGTGGCGACCATGGCGAACCCGACCACCCGCCCCTCGTGCAGACGTGCAGCGATCCACGGCATGGCCATGCGCACCAAGGTCGCCGCGACCGCAAACGCACCCAAGATCGCGCCGATCACGGTAGCCGACAGGCCACGTTCGTGCCCGATCACGGGTACCAAGAAGGTGTGCACATCCCAACAGGACGACAGCATCCAATTGATGAGCAGCAAACGCCGAAATGCTGGCTGGCGCGACATCGCCCAGGACGACAGTGTGGGCGCGCCGGCCACCACAGGCACCGGCGGCAAAGCGGGCACCCGCGCCACCAACAACCACGCGACCCAGGGCAGCAGCGCCATGGCCAAAAACGCGCTGCGAAAGCCGGCGCTGTCGATCAACACCCCCGCGAGCACAGGCCCCAAAAAATTCGACAACGACGGGCCAATGGCCAGCCAACTGAACACCTCGCGCAGCTCGGTGGGGCTGTTGGCCAAACGCCCCGCGTGGCGCTGCAAGGCGATCAAGGCCAGGCCACTGGCAGCGCCCACACCCAGGGCACTGGCGCACAGCACCACAAAGTGTGGCCACACCACGGCCAGACCCAATGCACACGACGCTGTCGCCACCGCCCAGCGCAGCGGCCGGTGCAAACCGTGCCGATCCGAGAAACGACCGGCGGGCAAGGCCAAAAACACCTGGGACAGCGCAAACAAGGCCAACAGCACACCCACCGCCGCCGCGCTGTAGCCCGCTTGCAAAGCCAGCAAAGGAGCGGCCATGCGAAAACCTGCCATGGCGGCGTGCAAGCACACCTGGGTCGCCACCAAGCGCAAGACCGCCTGGCGCAGAGTGGGGGACTTCATGACGCGGACTCAGTCCTGCAGGTCCACGGCGCCATCGAGCGGCAGCACACGGTGGGATTGCTCGGCGGGCAAGGCCTCGACCGTTTTGAGCGCACGGCCCATGGCGCGGCTGCGGGTCTCGGCCGCGTCCAGGGTGTTGAGTACGGTCTGGGTTTGGGTCTTGACCTTGGCCAGCACATCGCCGAACTTGTTGAATTCGGTCTTGACCGCACCCAACACCTGCCACACCTCGCTGCTGCGCTTTTCCAGCGCCAGGGTGCGAAATCCCATTTGCAGCGAATTGAGCATGGCCATCAGTGTGGTGGGGCCGGCCAGCGTGACGCGGTGTTCGCGCTGCAGCACCTCCATCAGGCCTGGCCGGCGCAGCACCTCGGCGTACAGCCCCTCGGTGGGCAAGAACAAAATGGCGAAGTCGGTGGTGTGCGGCGGCTCCAGGTACTTCTCGGCCATGCTCTTGGCTTCGAGTTTGATGCGCTGCTCCAGACCGCGCGCGGCCTGCTCGGCCCCCTCGGCGTCGGCACGCTGCTGCGCGTCCAGCAGGCGTTCGTAATCTTCGTTGGGAAACTTGGCGTCGATCGGCAGCCAGCATGGCGCACCATCGTCGCCGCGCCCCGGCAGTTTGATGGCGAAGTCCACCACATTGCGGCTGCCAGGCCGGGTGCTGACCTGGGTGGCGTACTGGTCGGGAGCAAACACCTGCTCGAGCAGCGCCGCCAACTGGGCCTCGCCAAACATGCCCCGGGTTTTGACATTGGTCAGCAAATGCTTGAGGTCGCCCACGCCCTGCGCCAGCGTCTGCATTTCGCCCAGCCCCTTGTGCACCTGCTCCAGCCGGTCGGCCACTTGTTTGAAGCTCTCACCCAAGCGAGCTTGCAAGGTGGACTGCAGCTTTTCGTCCACCGTGTGGCGCATCTCGTCGAGCTTGGCCGTGTTGCTCTGTTGCAGCTGGGTCAGCTGGGCTTCGAGCGTGCTGCGCAGCTGGGCCTGCTGCTGGTCCAAGGTCTGACGCACCTCGGCGAGGCGGCGCGCGTTGGCGTCGCTCATCGCCTGCAGCTGTTGGGTCAGGGTATCGCCCACCACCGCGCGCAACTGCACCAGTTGCTGCGCAAAGGCGTCGAGCTGCGCGTTCTGGGTGCGGGTGGCCTCGGCCGCCTGGCGGTTGAGCGATTCGGTGGTCTGGGTGAGTGTGGCGCCAAGCTCTTGGCGCCCGGCGCGGGCGCCATCGACCAATTCGCGGCGCAGCTCGGCTTCGAGCCGGTCGATGCGCTGGTCTTGCGCCAGACCTTGCTGCTGCAGCACTTGCACCAGCTGCTGGTGCTGGGCCTGGGCCACGGGGTCTAGGCCGGGCCGGCGCAGCGCCAGCCACAACAACAACAGCACATTGCCCACCAGCAACACAAGACCCAACCCGATCCACAGGGTGTCTGGCATGGTCAGCGTCCGATCACCTGGGGGTTGAGTGGGGTGATCGCCCGCCCTTCGGTGAGGTAGGCGATCAGGTTGTCGGCGGCCAAGGTGGCCATGGCCAATCGGGTGGGCACCGTGGCGCTGGCAATGTGCGGTGTCAGTACCACATTGGGCACGGTCAGCAGCGCCGGGTTCACCTGCGGCTCGCCCTCAAACACATCGATGCCGGCAGCGGCCAAACGACCTGCCTTGAGCGCGTCCACCAAGGCGTTCTCGTCGACAATGCCGCCGCGCGCGATGTTGACCAAGGTGGCGGTGGGCTTCATCTGCGCGAGTTCGGTCGCGGCGATCGCATGGTGGTTGGCCGCAGAGTAAGGCAACACCAACATCAGGTGATCGGCTTGCGCCAGCAGCTCTGCCTTGCTGACATAACGGGCGCGGCAAGCCGCCTCGGTATCGGCATCGAGCCTTGAACGGTTGTGGTAGACCACCGGCATGCCAAAGCCGTGCGCCGCGCGCCGGGCAATGGCCTGGCCAATGCGGCCCATGCCCAGAATGCCCAAGGTGCTGCCGTGCACCTCGGCGCCAACGAAGAAGTCGAGCGACCACTCTTTCCAGCGCCCGGCGCGCAGGAAATGCTCACTTTCGGTCAGGCGCCGCGCGGTGGCCAGCAGCAGCGCCATGCCAAAGTCGGCGGTGGTTTCGGTCAGCACGTCGGGTGCGTTGGTGGCCAGCACCCCGGCGGCGCTCATCGCGTCCAAATCAAAATTGTTGTAGCCCACCGCCAAATTGGCGGCAATGCGCAGCTGCGGGCAAGCGGCCAACACGGCAGGACCAATGCGGTCACCGCCAGCGGTCAGCACTCCCACCTTGCCCTGCAGTTGCTCAATCAGCTGGGCTTCGCTCCAGACCACACCTGTTGGCGTGGCTTGCACATCAAAATGCACGCGCAGTTTGTCGAGCACCGGCTCAAACACCGAGCGCGCCACCAAAATGGCGGGTTTGGCCTGAAGCGTGTCGCTCATACGCCAAGCAGTTCAACTTCAAACAACAGCGTGGCGTTGGGCGGAATCACGCCACCCGCGCCGCGCGCGCCATAGCCCAGCTGCGGCGGAATGACCAGCCGGCGCACACCCCCAACGGCCATGCCCTGCACGCCCTCGTCCCAGCCTTTGATGACATGCCCGGCGCCCAGCGGGAATTCAAACGGGTCGCCGCGGTCTTTGCTGGAATCGAATTTGCGCCCGGCTTCGCCGTCTTGGTAGAGCCAGCCGGTGTAATGCACCTGCACATACTGCCCAGCCTCGGCCACAGGGCCTTCGCCCACAACGGTGTCTTCAAACTGCAAGCCAGATTCGGTGGTGTTCATGGTGTGTCCTTTCGATAAAAAAATCAGTCCAGCCAGGTGGTGAAATTCACCACAGGCTCGCGCGGGGTGTGAAAGCCGTTGACCGGATCGGCCGCGTCGGCGTAGCCCAGGGCCATGCCACAGACCAGCATTTCCTGTTCCCCCGCGCCAATATGCGGCAGGATGATCTTGGCAAAACCGTTCCAGGCGGCCTGCGGGCAGGTGTGCAGCCCATGGGCCCGAGCGGCCACCATGATGTTCTGCAAGAACATGCCGTAGTCCACCAGCGAGCCGCGGCCCATGACCTTGTCCAAGGTGAACATCAGGCCCACCGGCGCGTCAAAGAACTTGAAGTTGCGCTGGTGCTGGGCGTGCATTTTGTCTTTGTCGCCCTTGGTGATCCCAAGCAGGCCGTAGAGGCTCCAGCCGTTTTCGCGCCGGCGGTCGACGTAGGGGCTGACCCACTGCGTGGGGTAGTAGTCGTATTCCTCGCGGTATTCCTCAGCCAGACTGGGGTCGGCGCGCATGGCGTCGTGTGCGGCGCAGCACTTGGCCACCAAATCGTCGCGGCTGGCGCCCTGCAGCACGTAGACCTTCCAGGGCTGCGTGTTGGTGCCCGACGGCGCGCGGCTGGCGACCTCCAGAATGCGTTCCAGCGTGGCCTTGGGCACGGCGTTGGGCACAAAGGCGCGCGCCGACATGCGGCTGGTGATGGCGGTTTCAATGGACGCGGTGTCCAGGGCGGTGTGGCTCATGTCAAGGTCTCCAAGCGTTGTTTGAGTGGATCGGGAAGGGGCACAGGGCGACGGGTGTGGCGGTCCACGTACACATGCACAAAATGACCAGCCGCCGCGCTCAAGCGCTGGCCCTGGGCGAACAACCCCACTTCGTAGCGCACACTGGATCGCCCCACATGCGCCACCTGCAGGCCGGCTTCGATGGCCTGCGGAAAGGCCAGCGGCGCGAAGTAGTGGCACTGTGTCTCCACCACCAAGCCAATCACTGGGCCGGTGTGGATGTCGAGCACGCCCTGATCGATCAACCAGCCGTTGACCGCTGTGTCGAACCAGCTGTAGTACACGACGTTGTTGACATGGCCGTAGAGGTCGTTGTCCATCCAGCGGGTGCCGATGCTGCGCCAGGCGCGAAAGTGGTCGCGGGGCCGCGCCTGCGGCCGCACCGCTGCGTCAGGGGTGGTCATGATGAAGGATTGTGCCAGCGGCCCTGGTAGGCCAAGGCCACCCGATAGGTGTTGGTCTGCACCCGCAAGGTGGTGGTGATGTCGTGCCCGTAGCCGCCGGCCATACAAAAGGCCAGCGGCACCTGGCGTTCCCAGGCCCAGTGAAACACCCGCCGGTCGCGCGCCTCCATGCCGTCGTCGCTGAGCTTCAGGCGCCCAAGGCGGTCGCCCTCGTGCGGGTCGGCGCCCGCCAAGTAAATCACCAAGCCGGGTGCAAAACGCCGTTCCAACTCGTCCAGTGCCTGGTCCAGCGCCTCCAGATAGGGTGCGTCGGTGCAGCCATCGGGCAGCTCCACATCGAGGTCGCTGGGCTCTTTGCGAAACGGGAAATTCTTTTCGCCATGCAGCGACAGCGTGAACACCGACGCATCGTTGCCGAAGATCCTGGCCGTGCCATTGCCCTGGTGCACGTCCAGATCGACGATGGCCACCTGCAGTGGCGTGCGGTGGCGCCGCGCGTGCTCGGCCTGCATCAGCCGGGCAGCCACCGCCGCGTCGTTGAAGACACAAAAGCCCCCGCCTTTGTCGGCGTAGGCGTGGTGGGTGCCGCCAGCCAAATTGGCCGCCACCCCTGCGCCTGCCAGGGCGCTGCGACAGGCCTGAATGGTCGCGCCCACCGAGCGGCGGGCCCGCTCTGCCATGGCCGGGCTCCAGGGAAAACCGATTTCGCGCTGTTGCGCCGGTGTGAGCGCGCCCTCGCGCACGGCGGCAATGTAAGCGGGCGTGTGGGCCAGCGCCAGCTCGCCGTCGCTGGCGGGCTGGGCTTCGGCCCAGCAAATGCCCGGGCATTCGGCCTGCAGGCGCTCGCGCAGCCGGG
>CAMBOY010000049.1 GCA_945869245.1 Hydrogenophaga intermedia | reverse complement strand
CGTGGCTACAGCCTCTCCTTCCCTGGCCAAAACGGGCAAGTACGGCGACCTGCGTCGCCGTCTGGTGTTCCTGTTGCTGGCCTTGGTGGTGTACCGCATTGGGGCGCACATCCCGGTGCCCGGCATCGACCCTGCCCAGCTTGAGCAATTGTTCAAAGGCCAGCAGGGCGGTATCCTGAGTTTGTTCAATATGTTCTCGGGTGGTGCTCTGTCGCGCTTCACCGTGTTCGCTTTGGGCATCATGCCCTACATCTCGGCCTCGATCATCATGCAGCTCATGACGTATGTCGTGCCTGCGTTCGAGCAACTGAAGAAAGAAGGCGAGGCGGGACGGCGCAAGATCACCCAGTACACCCGTTACGGCACCTTGGGCCTGGCCATCTTCCAAGCCATGGGTATTGCTCTGGCTCTCGAAGGTCAAGCGGGTTTGGTGATCGATCCGGGCGTGGCATTTCGCGTCACGGCGGTGGTGAGTTTGGTGGCCGGCACCATGTTCTTGATGTGGCTGGGTGAGCAGATCACCGAGCGTGGTCTGGGCAACGGCATTTCGATCCTGATTTTTGCGGGTATCGCGGCTGGTCTGCCCAGCGCCATTGGCGGTCTGTTGGAACTGGTGCGCACTGGCGCCATGAACATCTTGGTGTCGATTTTCATCATCGCGTTGGTGATGTTGGTCACCTACTTTGTGGTGTTTGTCGAGCGCGGTCAGCGCAAGATTTTGGTGAACTACGCACGCCGTCAGGTGGGCAACAAGGTGTATGGCGGTCAGTCGTCGCACCTGCCGCTCAAGCTGAACATGGCTGGCGTGATTCCACCGATCTTTGCGTCGTCGATCATTCTGTTGCCCACCACCATCGTGAGCTGGGTCAGCACTGGCGACTCCACGCGCTGGTTGCGCGACATCGCATCCGCCTTGTCGCCTGGTCAACCGATCTACGTGGCGCTGTATGCGGTGGCGATCATTTTCTTCTGCTTCTTCTACACCGCCTTGGTGTTCAACAGCCGAGAAACAGCCGACAACCTGAAGAAGAGTGGTGCATTCATACCTGGCATTCGCCCGGGTGACCAAACCGCCCGCTACATCGACAAGATCTTGCTGCGTTTGACCTTGATTGGCGCGATCTACATCACTGCGGTGTGTTTGTTGCCCGAGTTCTTGATCCTGGAATACAACGTGCCTTTCTATTTCGGTGGCACTTCTCTGCTGATCATTGTGGTCGTGACCATGGACTTTATGTCCCAGGTGCAGAACTACATGATGTCGCAGCAGTACGAGTCTCTGCTGAAGAAAGCGAACTTCAAGCCTTCAGGCAACTGAAAGCCCCGCCCCTTTGGAGTCGACCTGGCTAGGCTGGGGCGCCAAGATCATTGGAATATTTAGGAGAAAATCATGAGAGTTTCGGCTTCTGTCAAAAAAATGTGCCGCAACTGCAAGATCATCAAGCGCCACGGCATCGTGCGCGTGATTTGCACCGACCCGCGTCACAAGCAGCGTCAAGGCTGATAGGAATTTAGAGGACCACCATGGCTCGTATTGCAGGTATCAACATTCCGCCGCACAAACACGCCGAGATCGGCCTGACGGCAATTTTTGGCATTGGTCGCACCCGCGCTCGCAAGATTTGCGAAGCCTGTGGTATCGACTACACCAAGAAGATCAAAGACTTGACCGACACCGAACTCGAAAAGGTGCGTGACCAAGTGGGTACGTTCACCACCGAGGGCGATCTGCGCCGCGAAACCACCATGAACATCAAGCGTTTGATGGACATTGGTTGCTACCGTGGTTTCCGCCATCGCCGTGGTCTGCCGGTCCGCGGTCAACGCACCAAGACCAATGCCCGCACCCGCAAGGGTCCGCGCAAGGCAGCCCAGTCGCTGAAGAAATAAACCGGATTGAAGGATTTTCATGGCTAAGCAGCAATCCAACGCCGCCGCTCGCGTTCGCAAAAAAGTCCGCAAGAACATTGCTGACGGCATCGCGCACGTGCACGCGTCGTTCAACAACACCATCATCACCATCACCGACCGCCAGGGCAACGCCTTGTCGTGGGCGTCGTCGGGTGGTCAGGGTTTCAAAGGTTCGCGCAAGTCGACCCCCTTCGCAGCCCAGGTGGCGTCCGAAGTGGCTGGCCGCGCTGCCATGGAACAGGGCATCAAGAACCTCGACGTCGAGATCAAGGGTCCAGGCCCTGGTCGCGAGTCGTCGGTGCGTGCTCTCGGCGCTCTTGGCATCCGCATCACGTCCATCGCCGACGTGACGCCTGTGCCACACAACGGCTGCCGTCCACAAAAACGCCGCCGCATCTGATGCGTCGGTGGCGCCTATTTGGCGCTACAATCGAAAGCTTTTTTGAGCAGCCGCCGCAGGCTCTTCTGCGGCGGCATTTTTCGTAAGCCCACCGCTGCACGCTCCTGGCCTGCAGCTCCCGCAACATGGGGTTGCGGCAGAGTTTTCAAAGGAATGATCCGTGGCACGTTACCTCGGCCCTAAGGCCAAACTGTCTCGCCGTGAAGGCACCGACCTGTTGCTCAAGAGCGCGCGCCGCTCCATCAGCGACAAGGCCAAATTCGACTCCAAGCCCGGTCAACACGGCCGCACTTCGGGTCAGCGCACGTCCGACTTTGGCGTGCAGTTGCGCGAAAAGCAAAAAGTCAAGCGCATGTACGGCGTGCTCGAGCGCCAGTTCCGTCGCTACTTCGCCGAAGCCGACCGCCGCCGTGGCAACACCGGCGCCAACCTGCTGTTCTTGCTCGAAGCGCGTCTGGACAACGTGGTGTTCCGCATGGGCTTTGCGTCGACCCGCGCCGAAGCCCGCCAGCTGGTGTCGCACAAGGCGATCACCGTCAATGGCCAGCCGGTCAACATCCCGTCCTTCCTGGTGAAAGCCGGTGATGTCGTGGCGGTGCGCGAGAAGTCCAAAAAACAAGGTCGTGTGCTCGAAGCGCTGGAACTGGCCAAACAAATCGGCTTCCCCGCTTGGGTGGAAGTGGCCGTCGACAAGGCCGAAGGCGTGTTCAAGAAGGCGCCCGACCGCGACGAGTTCGGTGCCGACATCAACGAATCGCTGATCGTCGAACTGTACTCACGTTGATCCCCCCGTTCCCGCTGACGCGCAGGCATGCGCTCAGCGGGGTTCTGTGCTCCATCGGCCTTATCGGTGTAACGAGCCGAGGGTATTGAAGGAAGTCTGAATGCTGAACAATTTGCTCAAACCCAAATCCATCAACGTCGAGCAGCTGTCGACCCACCGCGCCAAGGTCACCTTGGAGCCGTTCGAGCGTGGCTATGGCCACACGCTGGGCAATGCCCTGCGTCGCGTGCTGCTGTCGTCGATGGTGGGTCACGCACCGACCGAAGTGACCATCGCTGGCGTGGTGCACGAATACTCGTCGATCGACGGTGTGCAAGAAGACGTCGTTCACATTTTGTTGAACCTCAAAGGTGTGGTGTTCAAGCTGCACAACCGCGACGAGGTCACTCTGAGCCTGCGCAAAGACGGCGAAGGTGTGGTCACCGCCGCCGACATCCAGACTCCGCACGATGTCGAGATCGTCAACCCCGAGCACGTGATCGCCACGCTGTCGGCTGGTGCCAAGCTCGACATGCAAATCAAGGTCGAAAAAGGCCGTGGTTATGTGCCCGGCAATCTGCGTCGCAGCGACGACCCGACCCGCTCGATCGGCCGCATTGTGCTCGACGCCTCGTTCTCGCCGATCAAGCGCGTGAGCTACACCGTCGAGAGCGCGCGTGTGGAACAGCGCACCGACTTGGACAAGCTGGTGCTGGAAATCGAGAGCAATGGCTCGATTGGTCCGGAAGAAGCGGTGCGTGCGTCGGCCAAGATCTTGGTGGAGCAGCTCGCCGTGTTCGCCCAGCTCGAAGGCGCCGAACTCAGCTTTGAAGCCGCGCCCCAGCGCAGTGCCCAGCAATTCGACCCGATCTTGTTGCGTCCGGTCGATGAGCTCGAACTCACGGTCCGCTCGGCCAACTGCCTCAAGGCAGAGAACATCTATTACATCGGTGACCTGATCCAGCGCACCGAGAACGAGTTGCTCAAGACCCCCAATCTGGGTCGCAAGTCGCTTAACGAAATCAAGGAAGTGCTCGCCTCGCGCGGCTTGACCTTGGGTATGAAGCTTGAGAACTGGCCGCCGGCCGGTTTGGACAAGCACTGATTTTTTTCTCCCCGGACGATCCTCCCAGTACCTGATACGGCTGGGGGCAAAACACTGAAAGGACATTACCATGCGTCACGGAAACGGTCTGCGTAAACTCAACCGCACCAGCGAGCACCGCCAGGCGATGCTGCGCAACATGATGAATTCGCTGCTCACCCACGAAGTCATCAAAACCACTGTGCCCAAAGCCAAAGAGCTGCGCCGTGTGGTCGAACCCATGATCACCTTGGCCAAAGAAGCCACTGTGGCCAACCGCCGTCTGGCTTTTAACCGCCTGCGCGACCGCGATGTGGTGGTGAAGTTGTTCAACGAACTCGGCCCGCGCTTCAAGGCGCGTCCGGGCGGCTACACGCGTATCCTGAAAATGGGCTTCCGCGTGGGTGACAACGCGCCGATGGCCCTGGTGGAATTGGTCGATCGCGCAGAAGAAACTGCAGCACCGGCCGCAGCCGAGTGATTCGGTGCTACAATCGACAGTCTTGACGCGGAGTGGAGCAGCCTGGTAGCTCGTTGGGCTCATAACCCAAAGGTCGCAAGTTCAAATCTTGCCTCCGCAACCAAAAAAATCAAGCCTCGCGCTTGGCATCAAAGCCCACCCACCGGTGGGCTTTTTTGCGTCTGGTGGGCCGCCAGCAGGCAGCGGTGCAGCAGCTGCACTTCGGCCGATGGCGCGGGCGAGCGCCGCACGATCATGGCGAAGCGGCACGGGTATCCCAAACTGCCTTCGCCCAGTGGGCGCATCAGGCCCTTCTGCACAAAGGTCTCGGCATAGTGGTCGGGCAAAAACCCCACAAAGTCGCCAGAGAGGATGAGGGTGGCGACCGACTCCTGATCGGATGCGGTGGCCTGGCGCGTGAGCCGTTCGCGGTGCGACAGCTCCATATTGGGTGAGTGATAGCCCAGACCAGCGAAGGCGTGTTGGCGGATGTCGCTCCAGTTCAGTGGCTCTGGGTGCGCAAACAAGGGGTGGCTGTGGCCCGCATACAGCCACATCTGTTCACCAAACAAATCGTCGTAGAGCAGGGTGTCGCTGCGCCGGTGCTCGGGGATCACCCCCATGTGGTAACGCCCTTCCATCACCCCCCGTTCAACACCTTGGATCGTGTCCACATGCAGGTGCAGCACCACCGCAGGCGCGGCGCGGCGAAACGCGGAGACCGCCTGCGCGATGCGCGCTTGTGGGTTGCTGGCGGTTTTGTCGAACACCGCCACATGCACATCGCCGCCGAGCCGCTGGTGCAGCTCATCCACACTCGCGCGAAAGCGGTCGGTGGCGGCCAGCAGGGCTCGGCTCTCGGACACGATGCGTTCGCCCGCCGGGGTCAGCGCAAAGCCGGCGCGCCCGCGGCGGCACAGCACCAAGCCCAGCCGCGCCTCCAGATCCTTGACGTGTCGGCTGATGGTGGAGGTGCTGATATTGAGTTCGAGCTCAGCGGCCGTCATGCCACCGCAGTCGACCACCGACAGAAACACCCGCAGCAACCGCCAGTCGGCATCGGACAATTGACCCAAGACAGCGCGGGGACGGGACATGGTTAACTTTCAGTATTGATCAAGTGAATAGAGATGACTGGCACTTTATCGCATGTAAAACCCGGCGCACAATGCGCCCATCACAGGACCAACTTTGGGCAGCAGACAGCATGAACCTCAACGACAGCCAGCACCTGAGCAGCAGCCCCACCACCGCCGACCCGGCCCGCAGCGACGCCGCGTGGCTGGAAGCGCACTGGATGCCCTACACCGGCAACCGCGATTTCAAGCAGGCGCCGCGCATGATGGCCAGCGCCAGCGGCGCGTATTTCACCGACACCGAAGGCAAGCGGATATTTGATGGCCTGTCCGGCTTGTGGACCACCGGCTTGGGCCACTGCCGCGACGAGATCAGCCAGGCTGTAGCGCGCCAGGTGGCGACGCTGGACTATTCGCCGGCGTTTCAGTTCGGCCATCCGCTGTCGTTTGAGTTGGCCAACCGCATCGTTGAGCGCATGCCGCAAGGCTTGACCCATGTGTTCTTCACCGGATCGGGCTCGGAGTCGGCTGATACGTCGTTGAAGATGGCGCGCGCCTACTGGCGCGCCAAAGGCATGGCCAGCAAGACGCGGCTGATTGGTCGGGTCAAGGGCTACCACGGGGTGAATTTTGGCGGTATCTCGGTTGGTGGCATTGTGGCCAACCGCAAGCTCTACGGCCAAGGCGTGGAGGCCGACCACCTGCCCCACACCCAGCCGCCCAATGGCTCGTTCTACCAAGGTATGCCACCCGAAGCGGGTGGCCCGGGCTACGCCGGCGCCAAGCTCGCCGACGACCTGCTCAACCTGATCAATTTGCACGACGCGAGCAATATCGCCGCGGTCATCGTCGAGCCCATGTCGGGTTCGGCCGGCGTGGTGGTTCCGCCGCAGGGCTATTTGCAGCGCCTGCGCGAGATCTGCACCAGCCACAACATCTTGTTGATTTTTGACGAGGTCATCACCGGCTTTGGCCGCTGCGGCGCCTGGACCGGGGCCGAGGCTTTTGGCGTCACGCCCGACATCCTGAACTTCGCCAAACAAGTCACCAACGGCGTGCAGCCGCTCGGCGGCGTGGTGGCCAAGAAGGAGATCTACGACACCTTCCTGGCCGCAGGCGGCCCGGACTACATGCTGGAGTTCCCGCACGGCTACACCTATTCAGCCCATCCGGTGGCCTGTGCCGCCGGGGTGGCGACCATGGACCTGCTGGCGCGCGAACACGCACCGCAGCGGGTGGCCGAATTGGCGCCGCATTTTGAGCGCGCGGTGCACAGCCTGCGCGGCGCCAAGCATGTGGCGGACATCCGCAACTATGGCCTGGCCGCCGGCATCACGGTAGACCCGGTGCCTGGTGAACCAGCCAAGCGGCCTTACGAGATCGCCATGGTCATGCTGGCCAAGGGCTTCTACGTGCGCTACGGCGGCGACACCATTCAGCTCGCGCCGCCTTTTATCAGCACACCGGCCGAGATCGACAGCTTGGTCAATGCATTGGGCGAAACGTTCAACCAGACCGCCTGAGCGTGTACCTGCCGCGCCACTTTGCAGAAACCCGCGCCGAGGTGTTGCACGCTTTGGTGCGGGCCGAGCCTCTGGGCACCTTGGTCACCGAGCAGGACGGCGAGCCGGTGGCCGACGAGATTCCTTTTCTGCTCAGGCCTGAGCTGGGCGCATACGGCACGCTGCAGGCCCATGTGGCGCGCGCCAATCCGCTGTGGCGCACCCACACACCGGGCAAGCCGGTGCTGCTGCTGTTTCGCGGGCCGCAGGCCTATGTGTCGCCGAGTTGGTACCCCGACAAGGCGGAACACGGCAAGGTGGTGCCGACTTGGAACTACATCGTGGTGCAGGCGCTGGGCACGCTGCAGATCCACGACGACCCGGTCTGGGTGCACCGACAAATCCGCGCGCTCACCGACCAGCAAGAAGGCAGACGCGCCGAGCCCTGGGCGGTCGACGATGCGCCGGCCGATTACCTGGACGCGATGCGGCGCGGCATTGTGGGCATCGAAGTGCAGGTCTTGCGCTGGACCGGCAAATGGAAGATGAGCCAGAACCACTCGGCCGAACGCCAGGCGGGCGTGCAGAACGGCCTGTTGCGCGAGCCACAAGCCGACGCGGCGGCGCTGTCCCAAGCGATGGCCGATAGGGCCAGCCGCTCAACGCCTTGATGTATTCACCGTTGAAGCTCTGGCGCCCCACTCAAATCGAGGGCCCGTCCGGCACTACGGCGGTGACTTCAATCTCCACCTTGGCCGCGCCCTCCACCAGCGCGGCCACTTGCACACAGGTCATGGCCGGGAAGTGTTTGCCCATGACCTCGCGGTAAGCGCTGCCGAGCTCCTTGAGGCGTGCGTTGTACTCCACCCGGTCGACGATGTACCAGGTCATGCGCACCATGTGCTCGGGGCCAGCGCCGGCGCAGGCCAGTACATCGCGCACGTTCAGTAGCGTCTGGCGGGTCTGGTCGATGAAATCGTCGCTCTCAAAACGCTGCTCGGCGTTCCAGCCGATTTGGCCGCCCACAAACACCAGCGTGCCGCGCGCGGCCACGCCGTTGGCATAGCCTTTGGGGGTGGCCCAGCCGGGCGGTTGAAGGAATTGCATACAGGTCTCTTGGTGGAAGTTAGGGGGTGGTCTGCACCATCTGGCGCAAGGCAAAACGCTGCAGCTTGCCGGTTTCGGTGCGCGGCAGCTGGGCCACAAACCGCACATCGCGCGGGTATTTGTAGGGTGCCAGGTCGTGTTTCACATGGTCTTGCAGCGCCTGCGCCGTGGCGGCGCCCGGCGTGTGGCCAGGTTTGAGCACCACATAGGCCACCACCACCATGCCACGCTCCTCGTCGGGCCGGCCGACTACGCCGCACTCGGCCACCGCCGGGTGCAACAGCAGCGAAGCCTCGACCTCGGGGCCAGCCACGTTGTAGCCGGCGGTGATGATCATGTCGTCGGTGCGCGCTTGGTAGAAGAAGTAACCGTCTTCGTCTTGCAGGAAGGCGTCGCCGGGGAAGTTCCAGCCGTTTTGCACATAACGGGTCTGGCGCTCGTCGGCGAGGTACTTGCAACCGGTGGGGCCGCGCACCGCGAGCCGGCCCACCGTGCCGCGCGGCAGCTCCTGGCCGTTGTCGCCGACGATGCGCGCCTCATAGCCCGGCACCACCTGGCCAATTGCGCCGCGCTTGACCGACTCGGGCGGCGAAGAGATGAAGATGTGGAACATCTCGGTGGCGCCAATGCCGTCCAGCATTTCGATGCCGCTGGCCTCTTTCCAGAGTTGGCGGGTGGCGTCGGGCAGGCCTTCGCCGGCGCTCACCGTGGTGCGCAGCTGGCCCACGCCGAGTTCGCGTGCGAACGGCGCCATCTGCCGGTAGAAGGTCGGCGCGGTGTAGCAGATGGTGGCGCCCACCCGGCCAATGGTGCGCACCAACGATTCGGGGGTGTAGGGCGCACTCGGGAAATAGACGCTAGCGCCAGCCCACATCGGAAACACCAGCAAACCGCCGAGGCCAAAGGTGAAGGCCAGTGGCGGCGAGCCCACCACCACATCGTGCGGCGATGCGCGCAGCACATGGCGCGGCCAGGCCTCACAGGCGGCTGCGATGTCGCGGTGGCTGTGCAGCGCGGCTTTGGGCGCGCCGGTGGTGCCCGAGGTGAAGGCCATCATGGCGATGTCGGTGGCGTCGCCCACATGCGCAGGCGTGTCGGCGTCGGCCGGTGTGCGGGCCAGGGCGGCTTCCAAGCCGTCGTCGGCGCTGCTGTGAAAGGCCACGCGCGGCAGCGCTTGGCCGTGCTGCGCGATGGCCAGGTCCAGTTCTTCGGTGAGACGCGCGTCGCACAGCGCGAGCTGGGGCTGGGCCTTGTCCAGAATGGTCAGCAACTCTTTGGCGCGCAGCAGCGGCATGGTGGCCACGGTGATGGCGCCGCAGCGCACCACGGCCAGCCAGCACAGCGCCATGGCCACCGAGTTGCCGCCGCGCAGCAGCACCCGGTGGCCGGGTTGCAGCCGATGGGTGTGCACCAGCCAGTGGCTCATGCGCTGCACCTCGGCTTGCGCCTCCGCGTAGCTCAGCGTGCGCTCGTCGCTGCGCAACAGCGGCCGGTCGGTGTGGCCCTGGGCGCGCGCGCGGGCGAACAGCCAGTCCACCAGATTGAGCTGGGCTGGCCACTGTTGCTCGGGGCGGTCCAGCAGCAGGGTCGGCAGATGCTCGGACGGCGGCAGCCGGTCGCGCACAAAGGTGTCGGTGGTGGCGGTCATGCGCTCCTCCGCTTCAGTGGGTGAGGGCGTGTTTGCCCAGAATCAGCAGTTGCACTTCGCTGGCGCCTTCGTAAATGCGCAGTGCGCGGATGTCGCGGTAGAGGTGTTCGACCACCTCGCCCACGCGCACACCACGCCCGCCGAACAGCTGCACCGCCATGTCGATCACGCGTTGGGCGTTTTCGGTGGCGGTGAGCTTGGCCGCAGCCGCCGCAGCGGTGTAGGCCGGTGTGCCGGCACCTTGACTGGTGCTGCAGTCGCGCAGCCAGGCGGCGCGGTAGGTGAGCAGGGCCGCAGCGTCGATCAAGGCGCGCATCTCGCCCAGCTTCGCTTGCGTGAGTTGGAAGTCGGCCAGGCGCTGACCGAACATCTGGCGCGCCTTGGCGTGCGCCACCGCCTCGGCCAGGGCGCGGCGCGCCATGCCCAGCGCCGCAGCGGCCACCGAGGCGCGGAAGATGTCGAGCGTTTGCATGGCCAGCTTGAAGCCGCCGTTCTCTGTGCCGAGCAAGGCGCTGTGTGGCAGCTCACAGCCGGCATAACGCAGCGTCGCCAGCGGGTGCGGCGCCATCACATCGATGTGGGCGCTGGCATCCAGTCCTGCGGTGTCGGCGTCAACGACAAAGGCGCTGATGCCGCGCGAGCCCGCCTGCGCGTCGGTCTTGGCGAAGGTGACGTAGAAGTCGGCCAGGCCGCCGTTGCTGATCCAGGTTTTTTCGCCGTCGAGTCGCCAGCCGTCTGGGCTGGCGCTGGCCTGCAGGCGCATACTGGCCACGTCCGAGCCGGCTTCGGGCTCGCTCAGCGCAAAGGCGGCGATCTTGTCGCCACGCGCCACCGCCGGTAGGTAGGCGGCTTGCTGCGCGGGCGTGCCGGCCAGCGTAATGGCACCGCTGCCCAGCCCTTGCATGGCAAAAGCAAAGTCGGCCAGCGGCGAATAAAAGGCCAGCGTTTCGCGCAAGATCACCAGCGCCCGCGAGTCGAGCGCCGGCAGCGCGCCGCCGTGTGCCGCCGGGACACAGTAGCGCAGCCAGCCGGCGGATCCCAGGCGCTGCACCCAGTTGCGGCAGGCGGCGCGGTCGTCGGACTCGTCCACCCGCTGTTCGCTGGTCCAGGCCACCAGGTCTTGGGCCAGACTGCGATGGGCATCGCCGAAAAACGGCAACTCCAGGTGTGTGGTGGGCGCCGATATGTTGTGCGGGTGGGGGTGTTCGAAGGCGACCATGTCAGGCCTCGTGGTGTGACGGGATGTGCATGGTTTCAGTCGCCTTCAAAGGCCGGACGCTGCTTGGCCGCAAAGGCCTCGTAGGCGCGCTTGAAGTCTTGTGTCTGCATGCAGATGGCCTGCGCTTGCGCCTCGGCCTCGATGGCCTGGTCCAGCGTCATGGCCCATTCCTGGTGCAGCATGGTTTTGGTCATGCCGTGGGCGAAGGTCGGTCCTTGAGCCAATTGCGCGGCCAGTTTGTGCGCCGCCGGCAGCAGCGCGTCGCTATCGTGCAGCGCGTTGAAGAAACCCCAGCTCTGGCCTTCTTGGGCGCTCATGGCGCGGCCGGTGAACAGCAGCTCGCTGGCGCGGCCCTGGCCGATCATGCGTGGCAGCAGGGCGCAGGCGCCCATGTCGGCGCCGGCCAAGCCCACCCGGGTGAACAAAAAGGCGACCGTGGCCGACGGTGTGCCCAAGCGCAGGTCGGACGCCAGCGCCATCATGGCGCCAGCACCCGCGCACACGCCGTCGAGCGCTGCCACAATGGGCTGCGGACAGGCGCGCATGGCGCTCACCAGCGCGCCGGTCATGCGGGTAAAGGCCAGCAGCTCGGGCATGGTCATGTTTGTGAGCGGGCCGATGATCTCGTGCACATCGCCGCCCGAGCAGAAGTTGCCGCCGGCGCCGGTGAGCACCACCGCCTTGATGTCGGTGGCGCGCTGCAGCCCGGTGAACCAGTCGCGCAGCTCGGCGTAGGAGTCAAAGGTCAGCGGGTTTTTGCGCTCGGGCCGGTTGAGCGTGAGCGTGGCCACGCCGTCGGCCACGCTCAGTGCAAAGTGCCGAGGCGCGTCGCCCGCCACTGCGCGGTACTGCGCCCGCATTGGGTTGTGATCAGGAATCGGATGTTTCATAAAAAACCCATTTGGACAAAGTGCAAGGGCAAGCCCCAACAAGAACCTCAGCGGAGACAAATGCCCTCGGCAAGACGCACCACGGAACTGGCTTTGCCAGGCCGTCGGTGCGGTCTCCCCTAGGGGGGGAAGACGCGAAGCGGCGCAGGGGGGTCATCTCGTCTGGTGTTGTTTGACCTTGCCCAGCAGCTTGTGCAGCTGCTCCAGCTCGCGCGCCGACAGGCCTTCGAAGGCCTGCACGATCCAGTGCTCG
The DNA here is from genome assembly GCA_945869245.1 of Hydrogenophaga intermedia. GTDB lineage: Bacteria > Pseudomonadota > Gammaproteobacteria > Burkholderiales > Burkholderiaceae_C > Hydrogenophaga > Hydrogenophaga intermedia_B. The sequence continues at coordinate 1,738 of CAMBOY010000049.1, read as the reverse complement.
TGCTCCACCGCCATGGCCTCGAAGGCGCTGCGCCCGGCTGTGGTCAGCCGCACCAGAAACGCGCGCCGATCGCTGGGCACCGGTACCCGCTCCACCAGACCTTCGGCCACCAGCTGATCGGTGAGGCCCGTGACGTTGCCGCCGGTCACCATGAGCCGGTGTGACAGCTCCTTCATCTTCAGGCCTTGCGGGTGGCGTTCGAGCTGGGCCATCAGGTCAAAACGTGGCAGCGTGGTCTGAAAGCTGTCGCGCAGACCCGTGCGCACACGCCGCTCAATGAGCTGCGTGCAGGTCAGCAAGCGCAGCCACAAGCGCAAGGCCTGGGCGTGTTCGCTGTGTGCCCGCGCCTCCATGTCCAGCACCGAGGTTTCCATGTCATAGCTCCCGACAATACGATGTATTTAGTTTAGGTTTGAATTAAATGTTGTCACCCGGGAAGACCCTAGGAAACGCGGGTACCGTGTCAGAATGGGTCTACGGTCCCCAAGTCGGGGGCTGGCAAGGAGCGAACCATGGCCGCTGTGCGATTCAAGTCCCGTGAAACGGGCGATCTGGTGATGCTGGGGCCGGTGGCCCAGCGTGTGCTGGACATTGTGGGCAAAGAGGCCGACGCTCCGGGCATCCTGCTGCCCGAGCAGATTCCTGCGGCCGTTGATGCGCTGCGCCGCGCCATCGACGACGAAGAGGTCGCTCAGCGGCGAGAAGACGATGAAGCTCGAGCACGCGGCGAAGAGCCGCCGCCGCGCGAAGGCGTGAGCCTGCGCATGCGTTGCGCTCCGTTCATTGAGATGCTGCAGCGCTGCGAGCGCGCGCAAGTGGAAGTGGTCTGGGGCGTCTGAGCGCCGGGCACAAAAAAGCCACCTGGCCGCAAAGGCGCAGGTGGCTGTCTCGGTCGCCAGCGGCGTGGATCAGTCGGCGAATTGACCAGCGCCTTCGATCACGGCTTTGAGCTTGGTGATCTCACCGGCCACAAACTCTTTGTGGCCTTGCGGGGTCACGCGCCGGTCGTTCACCACAATCGCGCCCAAGGCTTCCTGCTTCTTGACGAACTCGGGGTCCTTCAGGGCTTTTTGCAGCGCGTCGTTCAGGGTCTTGTTGATGGCCGCTGGCGTGCCCTTGGGTGCGTACAGGCCGTGCCAGATGGTGAGGTTAAAACCCTTCAGACCCATTTCCTGCAGGCTGGGGTAGTCCTTGAGCAACTTGTGGTTCGACAGGGGCTTGGCGGTGGTGACCGCAAAGGCCTTGACCCGGCCGCCTTCGATCTGGCTGGTGGTGTTGGTGGTCTGGTCGCACATCACGTCGACCTGCCCGCCGATCAGCGCGTTCATGGCCGGCGCTGTGCCACCAAACGGGATGGTGGTCATGGATTTGTCGAGCTTGACCGCCGATTGCCACATCAGGCCACACAGGTGCGAGGCCGATCCCAGACCGGCGTGGGCCAGGTTGAGTTTGCCGGCGTTGGCGCGGATGTAGTTCTCAAAATCGCGGTACGTGTTGGCCGGCAACTGCGGCTTGCCGATCAGCGTCATGGGCACATCGTTGATCATGCCCAAGTATTCAAAGTCTTCCAGCGGCTTGTATTGCAGCTTGCGGTACAGACCGGCGGTAGCGGCCATGCCGATGTGCCAGACCAGCAGGGTATGGCCGTCTGGTGCTGCGCGGGCCACCTTGGTGGCGCCGATGGTGCCGCCGGCACCGGCGGCGTTTTCCACCACGCTGTTCGAGTTGGGGATGTGCT
>CAMBOY010000048.1 GCA_945869245.1 Hydrogenophaga intermedia | reverse complement strand
TCAATCAGCTCGTTCGAGATCTTCGGCAGCGCGGCGCTTCTGGCGGCAATGGCCGCGTTCTTCAACTTCGTCTTGCTTGGCATAAATGGTCCTGTAGATCATGGTTATGCCTCAAACACAAAATTCAGGACAGGTTCGAATCGTGCAGTAGGTGGTTTTCTGATGGGTATGGAAAAATATCTGTATCGCCATGCGTGGCAATGTTTTTTACTGCAAGCTCAAGAGTCTTTTTGTTAACAATTGGCATGAATCCTCCCTGAGATGCTATTATTTAACCCAACTATCCTTCAACCCCGTCACCCGGTTGAACACCACTTTCCCATCCACACTGTGGTCCGCCCTGTCGGCCACAAAGTAGCCTTGGTGTTCAAACTGGAACCTCTGGTCCAGCTTCGCGGCGGCCAGTGACGGTTCCACGACCGCCGTCACCACCTTCAGGCTGTCGGGGTTCAGTGCGTCCAGGAAGTTCTTGCCGCCCGCGTCGGGTTGCGGGTCGCTGAACAGGCGGTCGTACAGGCGCACTTCGGCTGGCACGCCGTCGGACGCGCCCACCCAGGTGATGGCGGCTTTGGCCTTGACGCTGTCGGCGCCGGGGGTGCCGCTTTGGGTGCGGTGGATGGTTCTGGATGGGGTGTTCATGGCGATTCAGCGTTCAGCGATCTGGCCTCGTTCAGCTTGCCGAGCCTGTTGTCACAGTCGCGCAAAGTGCGAGCACTGCTCCACCCATTGCAGGCGCAGCAGTGGTGTGAGTCGCGCAAAGGCCCGCAAGCGCTCGTGGCTGACATGGCGCTCACGCGGCTTGCCGGTATTCCACCGGCAGCAGACCTTCTTTTTTGGCGTCGAGCAGCACAATCTCCACGATGCTGCCGTCTTCGGCGTAGCTGATGTTGGTGTGCCAGCCTTGCGATTCTTCGCGCACGATCGGCTTGTCAGACACGCGAATCTGCAAGATGTCGTCGTTTTCGAAGTAGGTGCTTTTCATGGCGCGGGCCTCCAGTGGTGCATCACGGTCTTGATGATCAGCACATGGTCCACGTTGCTGTCTCATGCTGTGGTGGCCGTTGCGGTGAGCAGCTCTTGCAGCCGCGTTGCCGACAACTCCAAGCCATTGGGCCAGCACAACGCGCCGGCATCGACAAAACAGCGCTCAAAGTAGGCAGGGTCGCGCAGGGCTTCTAGCAACGGCCCTTGGCGGCTGGCGAGGTAGGGTTTAGCGTCAAACACGCCGTGTGTGTGGTCGCTGAAAGTCAATTCCAGTTGATGTGGCGCCAGGGTTTTGACATCAAGTAACTTAATCACGGTCGGCTCCTTGAATGCGGTCCAGTGGCTCAAAGCGCTGCGCTTTTTGCCAGTTGTTGAGCAATTCGGCTTGGTGCTGCAGGCACCAATCTTGCACGATTTTTGCCACTTTGCGTGGCAATGCACCTTGTGTGACCAGCCCAGTCTCAATCGCCACCAAAGCCTCAAACCCTTGGTACTCCACATGGATGTGTGGTGGAGGATGGTCGTCGTGCCACATGCGCACGATGATCCCAAAAAAGATGGCGATGGTTGGCATGGCTTACTTGCCCCAGCTGTCCTTCAACCCCGTCACCCGGTTGAACACCACTTTCCCGTCCACCCCGTGGTCCGCCCGGTCGGCCACAAAGTAGCCGTGGCGCTCGAACTGAAATTTCTGGTCCGGCTTGGCGGCGGCCAGTGAAGGCTCCACATAGGCCGTCACCACCTTCAGGCTGTCGGGGTTCAGGGCGTCGAGGAAGTTCTTGCCGCCGGCATCAGGTTGCGCTTCGCTGAACAAGCGGTCGTACAAGCGCACTTCAGCCTGCACGCCGTCGGCCACGCCCACCCAGGTAATGGCGGCTTTGGCTTTCACGCTGTCGGCGCCGGGCGTGCCGCTCTTGGTGCCGGGGATCACTTTGGCGTGCACCTCGGTTACCTTGCCTGCCGCGTCGCGTGCGCAGCCGGTGCATTCGATCACGTAGCCGCCTTTCAGGCGCACCACGTTGCCGGGGAACAGCCGCTTGTAGCCCTTGGGCGGCACTTCTTCAAAGTCTTCGCGCTCAATCCACACTTCTTTGCCGATTTGGAATGTGCGGTCGGCGGGCGGTGTTTGGCCCTCGGGCACTGCGCGGTGGGGCAGGGCGGGTTGGGTGCAGGCTTCAAGGTAGCTGTCGCTGCCAAAGGCTTCTGCCCAGTTGGTCAGCACCAGCTTCACTGGGTCTAGCACGGCCATGCCGCGGTGGGCTTTGTTTTCCAGGTCTTCGCGCAGGCAGCCTTCGAGCGTGCTGTAGTCGATCCAGCTGTCGCTTTTGGTCACGCCAATGCGTTCGGCAAACAGCTGAATGCTTTCGGGCGTGTAGCCCCGGCGGCGCAGGCCGACGATGGTGGGCATGCGCGGGTCGTCCCAGCCGCTGACCTTGCCTTCGTTCACCAGCTGGGCGAGCTTGCGTTTGCTGGTGATCACATAGGTGAGGTTGAGGCGCGCAAATTCGTACTGGCGCGGCGGCGGCGTGTTGATGAGGCCGCCTTCGGCCAAACGGTCCATCAGCCAGTCGTAAAACGGGCGCTGGTCTTCAAACTCGAGTGTGCAGATGCTGTGGGTGATGTTTTCCAGTGCGTCCTCAATGGGGTGCGCAAAGGTGTACATGGGGTAGATGCACCAGGCATCACCCGTGTTGTGGTGCGTGGCGCGGCGGATGCGGTAGATGGCCGGGTCGCGCATGTTGATGTTGGGGCTGGCCATGTCGATCTTGGCGCGCAGCACGGCGGCGCCGTCGGGCAGCTTGCCGTCGCGCATTTCGCGAAACCGCGCCAGGTTGTCGGCCTGGGTGCGGCTGCGAAATGGGCTGTCGATACCGGGTTTGCCAAAGTCGCCCCGGTTGGCGCGCATTTGTTCGGGGGTTTGTTCGTCCACATAGGCGTGGCCGGCTTCAATCAGCACCTCGGCGGCGCGGTACATGAAGTCGAAGTAGTTGCTTGCGTAGTACAGGTGGTCTTCGGTCTTGCCGCCACACTGGCTTTGCCAGCCCAAGCCGAGCCACTGCACCGCGTCCAGGATGGAGTCGACGTATTCCTGTTCTTCTTTTTCGGGGTTGGTGTCGTCAAACCGCATGTGGCACACGCCGCCGTAGTCGCGCGCCAGGCCAAAGTTCAGGCAGATGCTTTTGGCGTGGCCCACGTGCAAATAGCCGTTGGGCTCGGGCGGAAAGCGGGTGCGGATTTTGGCGGGGTCGGGTTGGCCGGCGGTGTGGTGCGCGGCGTCGCCGGGGGTGCCACCCCAGCGCCGCTGGGCGTGGGTGCCTTGCTCCAAGTCCTTTTCGATGATTTGGCGCAGGAAGTTGGAGACCTTGTGCTCCTCGCCTTCGGCGGCGGGGGCAGTGTTGTTCTTGTGGGCAGTGGCGGGGGTGTTAGAACTCATTTGCTCATTTTATGGTGGCGCGTTCGGCGCTATCATGACCCAAACACTTTTAGTCGTTTGCCATGAAACCGTCCCTTGCTTTGGAAGCTCACCGTTCGGCCGTGCGGCGCGTGGTCGAGTCGCACCGTGCGCGCAACGCGCGGGTGTTTGGATCGGTGGCGGCGGGTCAAGACACCGACGGCAGCGATCTGGATTTGCTGATTGATCCCACACCCGACACCAGCTTGATGGACGTGGCCGCCATTCAGGTGGAGTTGGAGCGTTTGCTGGGTGTGCCGGTTGACGTGCTCACGCCCAACGCTTTGCCCGCGAGTTTTCGGCAAGCGGTGTTGCAGCAGGCCGTACCGGTATGAACAAATCGGGCCGGGTGGCCGACTACTTGGGTCACATCTTGCAGGCCATTGCGCGCATTGAGCGGCACACGCTGGGAGTCGACGCGCAGGGGTTCTCTTCCAGCGAATTGATCCAAGATGCCGTCATCCGGAACCTTGAGGTGATTGGCGAGGCGGCCAACAACATCCAGCGGGTAGACCCGGCCTTCACGGCAGCACATCCCGAAGTGCCTTGGGCGGTGATGTATGCCATGCGCAACCGGATCACCCATGGCTATGACACGGTGGACATGGCCGTGGTATGGAAAGTGGTTGAGCGTGATCTGCCGGCGCTCAAGGCGCCGATCACTTTGTTGCACAAGCAGTTTTAGCGCCTATCACTGCCCAAATCGCGGCCCGTCGGTGAGAAAGGCGGTTTCTTCAGCCGTGCTGGCGCGGCCCATGGCGGCGTTGCGGTGGGGAAAGCGGCCAAAGCGGTCGACGATGGCGCGATGCTGCACGGCGGCGTCCACATTGCCTTGCAGGCGCTGCGCGGTGGCGGCGTCGCTGCGGGCCTGCAGGGCGCGAAAGCGCTGTTCGCAGGCGGCTTGCAGCAGCGGGTGTTCGGCGTGCATCAGCGGCATGAGCACAAACACCTGCGCCACGGTGGGCAGGGCGCTGTCTTCGTTGAGCGCCAGGGTCGCCAGGCTCAGCGTTTGGGCGCGGGTGTCGCCGGCAAAGGCTTGCGCCTGACCACGAAACACGTTGCGGGTGAATTGGTCGAGCAGCACGATCAGCGCCAGGCGCTGCAGCGGGTCGGCTTCCCATTCGGTCAGGCCGCCTTGCACGGCGCTGTGCACCAGCGGGCCAAAGCGTTGGGTGATGTCGGCGTCCAGCGCCGGCCCGCCGCCAAACCACAGGGCGCTGCGGTTGTCGCTGGGCCAACCCAGTTGCAGGCCGTCGCCGAGCCAGAAGTCGAGGATGGGGTGGTGATCAGTGGCCATGCAGTTTCTCTTGAAGCCATACCTTGATGAGGGACTGATAAGGCACGTCTCGCGCGTTGGCCGCCACCTTGATGCTGTCCAGCAGGTGCTGAGGCAGGCGCAAGGAAATGGTTTTGGTGGTGGGCCGCAGCTTGGGCAAGCGGACCTTTTCGGCCTTGGACCAGTCCAGGTGGTCTGTGGAGTCGTGGGTCTCCCAGTAGGCTCTTTCGTCGGCTTCGGTGTTGAAGTGGGGAACCGGCGCCTTAGATGCTGGCTTGTTCATAAGCGGCACGCTCCTTTTTATTCATGTCTCGGGCTGAAATCACGCGAATCAGCTGATGGGATTGCCTCAGGGTGAAGGTGATGTGCAGTCTGCGGCCGTCGTCGGTGACACCCAGGGCGTGCAGTCTCACTTCCTGTTGGCTGTGCATCTGGTCGTGAAGCAGGAGCAGCGGTTCATTAAAAAACATCTGCTCGGCTTCAGCCATGGTGACGCCGTGCTTCTCGTTCTTGCGCTCGTTTCCAGCGTCCCAGTCGAATCCGGTGATGTTGGCCCAATTCAGCATTTCTGTATATTACTATCATCTACAGAAATGGGCCACAGATCAGCCCGGCAAGCCCGTCACCCGCGCCAGTAACCGAGCACCCACGCGGGCGGTTTGGCCGTCGCGGTCGAAGTTGGGGTTGAGTTCGGCCATGTCGGCGGCGATGAGTTTGCCGCTGGCTTTGACCTGTTCGATCACCGCTTCAACGAAAGCCATGGGCACGCCCAGCGCGGCCGGGGCGGACACGCCGGGCGCCACGGCGGCGCTCAGCACGTCCAGGCAGATGGTCAGGTACACCGCGTCGCAGGCTTGCAGGTCTTGCGCCAGTTCGGCCTGGGCTTGGGCCCAGTCGGCGGGGGTTTGCAGGGCTTCGTCGAGGCGCCAGCGGGTGCCGGTGTCGCGGGCGCGGTCGAACAGCGCAGGTGTGTTGGCAAAGCGGCTGATGCCGAGCACGGTGTAGTGAAAGCCTTGGCCTTGTGATGCGCACCACGCGTGCATTTGCGCGAATGGTGTGCCGCTGTTGGGCGCGGCGGCGTGGCGCAGGTCGAAATGCGCATCGAGGTTGAGCACCAACAAGCGCCCGGGTGTGCGCCCTTCGTGCACCAGCCCACCAAAGGTGCCCCAAGCGATTTCGTGGCCGCCGCCGAGCACCAGTGGCAAGCCGCCTTGGGCGCGCACTTGGGCCACGGTGGCCGAGAGTTCGGCTTGGGCGGCTTCCAGCGCTTGGGCTTCGCAGTGCACGGTGCCGGCGTCCCACAGCGCGGTGGCGGCGGGGGCGGGCAGGTTGGCCAAGGCTTGGCGCAACGCGGCGGGGCCAGCGGCCGCGCCGGTGCGGCCTTGGTTGCGGCGCACGCCTTCGTCCACCGCAAAACCGATCAGCACCACACCGCCTGTCGCTTGGGGGTGCCAAGGCTGCACGCGGTGGTGCCAGCGCGCCAAGCGTTCGGGCGCGGCGCTGTCTTCGGTGTCGTGGCGACCGGTCCAGGGTGTGGGGGCGAGCTGGGGCATGGCGTGGGGCCTCGGGTTCAAGTGTTCAAGGGCAGCCACTGGCCGGCCACGGCGCGGCCCGTGCAGGCTTGGCCGCCGAGCCAATAGGTCAGCTCGTTCGGGTGGTTGACTGACCAGGCGGCCAAGTCGGCGCGTTGGCCCAGCGCCAAGGTGCCGCGGTCGTGCAGGCCCAGCGCTTGGGCGGCGTGTGTGGTGGTGCCCAGCAGCGCTTCGAGCGGCGTCAAACGCCAAAAGGTGCAAGCCATGTGCATGGCGGTCAGCAGCGACAAGCAGGGCGAGCTGCCGGGGTTGTGGTCGGTGGACACGGCCATGGGCACACCGGCTTGGCGCAGCGCGGCCACGGGCGGCGGGGTGGTGTCGCGCAAGCAATACCAAGCGGCGGGCAGCAACACCCCCACCGTGCCAGCGGCGCGCATGGCGGCAATGCCCTCGGTGCTCAGGTGTTCGATGTGGTCACACGACAGCGCACCAAAACTGGCGGCGAGCTCGGCGCCGCCTTGGTGGCTGAGCTGTTCGGCGTGCAGCTTGGCCGGCAGGCCCAGCGCTTGTGCGGCGTTGAACACGCGCCGGGTTTGCGCGGGGGTGAAGCCGATGGTGTCGCAAAACGCGTCCACCGCGTCCACCAGCCCCTGCGCGTGCAGTGGCGCCATCCAGTCGCAGACGGCGCTGATGTAGTCGTCGGCGCGGCCCTCGAATTCGGGTGGTAGCGCGTGGGCACCGAGGTAGGTGGTGCGCACGCTCAGCGCGCGCGATTCGCCCAAGGCGCGGGCCACGCGCAAGCACTTGGCTTCGTCGGCCAGCGTGAGGCCGTAGCCAGACTTGACCTCGATGGTGGTGAGGCCTTCGCGCATCAGGGCGTCGGCGCGGCTGCAAGCGCTGCGCAGCAAATCGGCTTCGCTGGCGGCGCGGGTGGCGGCCACGGTGGAGCGGATGCCACCGCCGGCGCGGGCAATCTCTTCATACGTGGCACCTTGCAGGCGCAGCTCGGCTTCATGGGCGCGGTGCCCGCCGTAGACCAGGTGCGTGTGGCAGTCGATCAGGCCAGGCGTGAGCAGCGCGCCTTGCAGCGACTGTTCGGCGTGCACGACCAAGCCGGCGGGCAGATCGCGCTCGGGTCCCACCCAGGCGATGGCGCCGTCTTGCGCCAGCAGGGCGCCGCGCTCGATCAGGCCCCAGTCGCCGCCGTGCAGGGTGGCGAGGGTGCAGTCGCGAAACAGGGTGGCGTTTGCCATGGTGTTCAGGCGCTCACGGTGTCGCGCCACAGCGTGGCCCACAAGCTGGGTTGCACGCTGTGCAGCGCGCCGCCCAGCACCAGGGCTTTGGCGGCTTCGATGTCGGGCGCGAACAGGCGGTCGGCGTCGTAGCGGGCCACTTGGGCGCGCAAGAGCGCGTGTGCGGCTTCCAGCGGGGCCGAGCTGGCCAGCGGGCGGTGAAAGTCCACGCCCTGCGCGGCGGCCAGCCACTCGATGCCCAGGATGGTGGCGGTGTTGTCGGCCATCTCGGCCAAGCGCCGGCCCGCGAAGGTGGCCATGCTGACGTGGTCTTCTTGGTTGGCGCTGGTGGGCAGGCTGTCCACGCTGGCGGGGTGGGCGTGCGATTTGTTTTCGCTGGCCAGCGCGGCGGCGGTGACGTGCGCGATCATGAAGCCGCTGTTGAGCCCGGGGTTGTTGACCAAAAACGGCGGCAAGGCCGAGAGCGTGCTGTCGATCAGCAGCGCGATGCGCCGCTCGGCCAGCGCGCCGATTTCGGCGATGGCCAGCGCCAAGCCGTCGGCGGCAAAGGCCACGGGCTCGGCGTGGAAGTTGCCACCCGAGAGCACCTCGCCGGTGTCGGTGAACACCAGCGGGTTGTCGGTGACGGCGTTGGCTTCGGTCAGCAAGGTGCGGGCGGCGTGGGCGATCTGGTCGCGGCAAGCGCCCATGACCTGTGGCTGGCAGCGCAGGCTGTAGGGGTCTTGCACGCGTTCGTCGTTGTCCAAGTGCGATTGGCGGATGGCGCTGCCGGCCAGCAGCTCGCGCATGGCTTGGGCCAAGGCGATCTGGCCGGGCTGGCCGCGCGCGGTGTGGATGCGCGCATCAAAGGGCGCGTCGCTGCCCTTGGCCGCATCCACGCTGAGCGCGCCGGTCACAGCACCGGCCTCCAACAAACGCTCGGCCATGAACAGACCGTGCAGCGCCAGCGCGGTGGACACCTGCGTGCCGTTGATCAGCGCCAAACCTTCTTTGGCGGCCAGCGTGAGCGGCGCGATGCCAGCGGCTTGGAGCGCGTCGGCGGCCTTGACCGTTTGGCCGTTCACGCGCACCGGGCCTTCGCCCATGAGGGCCAAGGTCATGTGCGAGAGCGGGGCCAAATCGCCCGAGGCACCGACCGAGCCTTTGACCGGGATGTGCGGCACGATGCCCGCGTTGAGCACGGCCAGCAGTGTGTCGATGACCACCGGGCGCACGCCCGAAAACCCGCGCGCCAAGCTGGCCGCTTTGGTGAGCATGACCAGGCGCACGGTGGCATCGCTCATGGGCTCGCCCGTGCCCACCGAGTGCGACAGGATCAGGTTGCGTTGCAGCAGCTCGAGCTGTTCGTCGGGGATGCGGGTTTTGGCGAGTTTGCCAAAACCGGTGTTGATGCCGTAGGCCGCGTCGCCTTTGGCCACGATGGCTTGGATGGCGGCGGCCGAGGCGGCGATGTCGGCGTGGGCACTGGCGTGCAGCGTGGCGTGCACCGGGGCTTGCCAGACGGCGCGCAGGTCGGCCAAGCTCAGTTGGCCGGGGAGGATGGTGAGAGCAGATTGCATAAAGACCAGTATGTCGGAGGAAGGGAAATTACTTGACCATCGGCAGTTTCAAACCGTGTTTCTTGGCCGTGGCGATGGCCAGTTCGTAGCCCGCATCCGCATGGCGCATGACGCCGCTGGCGCAGTCGTTCACCAGCACCCGCGCCAAGCGGCGCTCGGCGGCGTCGCTGCCATCGGCCACGATCACCATGCCCGAGTGCTGCGAATAGCCCATGCCCACGCCACCGCCATGGTGCAAGCTGACCCAGCTGGCGCCGCCCGCGGTGTTGAGCAGGGCGTTCAAGAGCGGCCAGTCGCTGACCGCGTCGGTGCCGTCTTTCATGGCTTCGGTTTCGCGGTTGGGGCTGGCCACCGAGCCGGTGTCCAGGTGATCGCGGCCAATGACGATGGGGGCTTTGAGTTCACCACGCCGCACCATCTCGTTGAAGGCCAAACCCGCCACGTGGCGTTCGCCCAAGCCGAGCCAACAAATGCGCGCCGGCAGGCCTTGGAAGGCGATGCGCTCGCGCGCCATGTCGAGCCAGCGGTGGGTGTGGTGGTTGTTGGGGAACAGTTCTTTGATCTTGGCGTCGGTCTTGTAGATGTCTTCGGGGTCGCCCGAGAGCGCCACCCAACGAAACGGCCCTTTGCCTTCGCAGAACATGGGGCGGATGTAGGCGGGCACAAAGCCGGGGAAGTCGAAGGCGTTTTTCACGCCCTGGTCCAAGGCCACTTGGCGGATGTTGTTGCCGTAGTCCACCGTGGGCACGCCCATGGCGTGAAACTCGAGCATGGCCTGCACATGCACCGCGCAGCTGTGCGCGGCGGCGGCTTTGAGCGCGGCGTGTTGGGCTGGGTCGGCCTGTGCGGCTTTCCATTGCGCCACGCTCCAACCGGCGGGCAGGTAGCCGTTGACCAGGTCGTGCGCCGAGGTTTGGTCGGTGACGATGTCCGGGCGAATGCCACCGGCTTGGGCGCGCTTGACCAGCTCGGGCAGCACCTCGGCCGCGTTGCCCAGCAGGGCGATGGACACGGCTTCTTTCTTCGCGGTGTGCTCTTGGATCAGCGCCAGGGCGTGGTCGATGTCGCGCGCCTGCTTGTCCACATAGCGGGTGCGCAGGCGAAAGTCGATGCTGCTTTGTTGGCACTCGATGTTGAGCGAACACGCCCCGGCCAAGGTGGCGGCTAGCGGCTGCGCGCCGCCCATGCCGCCCAGGCCGGCGGTCAAGATCCAACGGCCAGACAAAGGCGTGTGCGACTGAGCGCCGGGCCGCCCCAAGCCAGTCGCGCTCCCCTCGGGGGACAGGGCGTCGCTGGCGGCGCCCAAGGGGCTGTCAGTTCCATAGTGCTGGCGACCGGCTTCCACAAAGGTCTCGAAGGTGCCTTGCACGATGCCTTGGCTGCCGATGTAGATCCAGCTGCCGGCCGTCATTTGCCCGTACATGAACAAGCCTTTGCGGTCGAGTTCGCTGAAGTGTTCCCAGTTCGCCCACTTGGGCACCAGGTTGCTGTTGGCCAGCAGCATGCGCGGCGCGTCGGCGTGGGTTTTGAACACGCCCACCGGTTTGCCCGACTGGATCAGCAGCGACTCGTCGTCGTCCAGGTCTTTGAGCGAGGCCAGGATTTGGTCGAACGAGGCCCAGTCGCGCGCGGCGCGGCCAATGCCGCCGTAGACCACCAAGTGCTGCGGGTTCTCAGCCACTTCGGGGTCGAGGTTGTTTTGCAGCATGCGGTAAGCGGCTTCGGCCACCCAGTTTTTGCAGTGCAGTTGGCTGCCGCGTGGCGCGCGAATCACGCGGCTGGAGTCGAAGCGGGGATCGGTGTTCAGGCTCATGGCGTCTCCTTGTGTGTACAGGTACTGTTTCAATGTGCTGAAATGTATATACAAATTAAAGCAAAGTAAACTGGTCTGTCCAATCAACCCCGTGACCGCGATGAAAAACGCCCCCGCTGTGCCCGCTTACCGCCAGGTCAAGGCCCATGTGCTGGCGCAGATCCACACCGGCGTGTGGCAAGAAGGCGATGCCATTCCGGGCGAAGAAGCGCTGGCGCGCACCTTTGGCGTGTCGCGCATGACGGTGAACCGCGCCCTGCGCGAGCTGAGCGACGAGCAGATTCTGGAGCGGCGCCAGGGCTCAGGCACGTATGTGGCGCAGCAAAAGTACCAGTCCACCTTGGTGGAGATTCGCAACATCGCCGACGAAATTGCGGCGCGCGGCCACGCCCACCGCAGCGAGCTGCACCGGCTGGAGCGCGTGAAAGCCAACGAGGCACTGGCCCAACGCCTGGGCGTGCCGCCGGGCAGCCAGGTGTTCCATTCGGTGGTGGTGCATTTTGAAAACGGCGTGCCGATTCAGGTGGAAGACCGGCATGTGAACCCCGCCGTAGCGCCCGACTATCTGGCGCAAGACTTTGCCACCCAAACGCCCAACGCCTACCTGATGCGGGTGGCGCCGCTCAAAGGCGTGTCGTTTGTGATTGAGGCGGTGCTGCCGCCGCCGGCGGTGGCCGAGATGCTGGCCATGCCACCCAGCGAGCCTTGCCTGGTGTTGCACCGCCAAACGCGTTCGCTGGGCAAGGTGGCGTCGGTGGCGTCGCTCTGGCACCCGGCCTCGCGTTACCGCTTTGCCGGGGCGTTTTGACAAAGTGGTTTGAGCGCCCGGCACCGCTCAGTGCTTGTGGCCGTGGTGCGCGTGGTTCAGGTGTGAACCGTCGTCGCTGATGGTGTCGTTGCCGTCGGGCGGCAAGAAGAACTCTTGGCCTGAGTCGACCATCCAGCCGGTGCCGCCTTTGGCCTCCAGCAGAAATTCACCGGCCGGCGTGCGGATGGCGCCGATGGCGTATTGGTCGCCAAACACCTGGGTGATGGTGAAGGTGCCGCCTTCGGGGCCGAGCAGGCGGCCGCTCCAGCGGTACTGGCCGTCGACCATGTCGACCGCATCGATTTCGGCTTGAGCAGCGCGGCCGCCTTGCAGGGGCAACAGAAAGCGGTCGCCTTCGGCGCGAGCGGCGAGCACCTGCAGGTCGTAGCGGATCCACTCGCGCCCGTCTTGCAAGCGGCGCGGGTCGGCCAATGCCGAAGCGGCGGCCTCTCGGGGCGGCACACCGGCGGCAAACAGCACTTGTTGCTGGCGTGCCTGGGCAAAGGCCTGTTCGTTGGCAAACAGAGGGCGGCCATCGACCTGACGGGCACGGATGCGCGAGACCACGTCGGTGTAGCGTTCGCCCATGAGGAGCCTTTCGGGAATGCCCCCGTCCGAGGCGGGCAGCACCGCCATGCTCTCGGCCGGAGCCAGCGCAGCGGGAGCTAACCCGGGCGCCAGCACCACGCCCGGCGCAGGCGCGCCGGGACGCCAGGCTGTCCACAGCAGGCCTGCGGCCAGCAAAACGGCCGCGGCCAAGCCGATCCGATACGGGGTGCGCATGGCACTCAGCGGAAGCGCGACACCGCCGGGGCGTTGCGGTCCATGGGGGTCACTTCGTCCGGCACGGTGGCCAGGTGACCCTTGGCCACGCCCAGTGATGCGTCAAAGCGGTGTGGCGTGGCGAAATAGGGCACGGCGTTGCCACTCATGACAGTGGGAATGACGCCATTGCCATGGCCCAGACCCATGTTGTGGCCAAGCTCGTGGCGCATCACGGTGGTGCCGCAGTTCAGGCTGCCGGTGGACAGCATGTTGTAGTTGTGCGGGGTGCTATTGACCCAAGCCAGACCACAACCGCTCTCGATGCCTTCGTAATACACCGCATCGGCCAGCAGGCGGTTGCGTTCGTTTTGAATGGTCGGGTCGTTTCGGCCGCGGGTCACGGCGTCGTTGAGTGTGGTGCCCAAGTTGGGCACTTCCAGCAGGCCAGCGACCTGGAAGCGGAAACGGGCGCCCGAGTTGGCCAGCGACTCGTTGGTCAGGCGCAGCGATTCGAGCTGGCGCGCCCGCGCGGCGGCCGCACCCAGGCGGGCGGTGACGCCCTGGCCGTAGGACAAGAGGATGCGGATGGTGTCGGTTTCGCGGGCCCAGCTTCGGCCGTTGTACACAAAGGCCACTTCCTCGCCGGTGCTGACGGTGTGGTCCACGTTGCTGATGGCGCTCACCTCAATGACCCGGAAACTCCACGTGGCAGACGACTTGGCGACCACCCGATCGCCCGCTTGCGCGCGAAAAGGCAGGGCGATGGTGGGCTTCCAGTTGCCGTCCCAGGCGAGCAACTCGGTCACGGGCGTCTGCAGCGCCGGCATCATCATCTGTCGAATGCTCTGTGCGGTGACTTGGGTGCGGGGCGCCTGCATCAGTACCCAGTGGTTGGTCGACGCGTTCCACATGAACTCGTAGCTCTGGCCTTTGCCAATGGTCATGGTGCCGCCGCCCTGCACAGAGGTGTTGGCGATGGTGTTTCGGGCGTCGGCGCTGGAAGTCAGCACGATGCGATCGCGGTCGCCCGCACGGGACGGCAAGCGCACGGTGGCGCCGCTGGTGCCCACCGGCAGATTCAGGCGGGTCAGGGCGGTGGCGGGCGCGGGCATTTGTCCCTGCTGGGTGCTGGTCCACGCCAACGTGGTCTCAGGACCCTTGTGCAGCACCCACTTACCCAGCCGGGCATTGAACAAAAAAGCATAGGCGTCGTTGGTGCGCAGTGGCATGGTGGACGCGTGCAACACGTTGCTCGGGTCGATGCGGCTGCTCCACTGGGCGGTGGAGTTGACCAGCACCAAAGCGTTGTCGATGGCGGTGGCAGGCAAGTTCAGCGAAGCGGCCCAGGCGCCGTCGGCCATGCGAGCGCGCACCACGCGGTCGGCGCCGGCGGCCAGTGCGAGTGGCTGCCCGTTGTTGGCGGCCCAGACCGTGGGGGCCACCACTTCCCAGCGTTGGCGGGCGCTGCTGTATTGGTAATGCAGGGTTTGACCGCGCGACAGGCCCATCGACGGCAAAGGCACGTCGGTGTTGGCTTGTAGCACTTGCGCACCATAGCCGGCGTTGGACACGATCTTGATGCTGGCTTTGTCTGCCGCTGTGGTCGGCAGGCTCACCTGCGGCGTCCAGTTGCCATCGCTCAGGGTGAA
>CAMBOY010000047.1 GCA_945869245.1 Hydrogenophaga intermedia | reverse complement strand
TGCTCGGTGGCCTGGGCGGTTTTTTGGTGGTGCCGATGAACGCGCTGCTGCAACACCGGGGCCACAACCTGATGGGCGCTGGCCGCTCGATTGCGGTGCAAAACTTCAATGAACAGGCCTGCATTCTGGGCCTGGGCGCGGCGTACAGCTTTTCCACCGCCGCCGGCCTGTCGGCCTTTGCCGCCATCACCGCCTTTGGTGTGATCGTGGCGGGCTTCATGTGGGCCATCCAGCGCTGGCACCAGCGCAATCTGATCAAGCACCTGCACGAGTTGGAACGCCTGTACGCCATCGCGCGGCGCGACGACCTGCACGGCTGAGCCCTTGAACCCCGCCGCCTTTGCCCCGCGCGATCTTGCCCTGGCCTTGCTGGTGGTGTGCGTGTGGGGCGTGAACTTCGCGGTCATCAAGGTGGGCGTGGCCGACGTACCGCCGCTGTTGCTGGGCGCCATGCGCTTTGTGCTGGCGGCCTTTCCGGCGCTGTTGTTTTTCAAAGCCCCCGCTGTGCCGCTGCGCTGGTACCTGGCCTATGGCCTGCTGCTGTGTGTGGGGCAATTTGGCCTGCTGTTCACCGCCATCCATGTGGGCATGCCTTCGGGGCTGGCGTCGCTGGTGCTGCAATCACAATCGTTTTTCACCTTGCTGCTGGCGGCCTGGTGGCTGCGAGAAAAGTGGGGCGCACACCAACTGGCCGGCCTGCTGCTGGCCGCTGGCGGACTGGTGCTGATTGGCACCGCGCACGGCGCCAGCATGCCGCTGCTGGGTTTTGTGCTGACGGTGCTGGCGGCCGCGTCCTGGGCCTGCGGCAACATCGTCACCCGGCTGGTGAGCCAACACCCGGCCATGCGCAGCCCGCGCGGGCAACTGGGCTTTGTGGTGTGGTCGGCGTTGATTCCGCCGCTGCCGTTTTTCGGTCTCTCGCTCTGGCTCGAAGGGGCGAACGCCATCGGCCACGCCCTCACCCACCTGCGCTGGACCACCCTGGCCGTGGTGGCCTATCTGGCCTGGATGGCCACCCTGCTCGGTTACGGCCTGTGGACCTGGCTGATGAGCCGCTACCCCGCCAACCGGGTGGCGCCGTTTACCCTACTGGTGCCGCTGGTGGGCCTGAGCACCGGCTGGCTGGCGTTTGGTGAAGCGCTGCAGTGGAAACACTTCACAGGTGGTGGGCTGCTGATGGCGGGGTTGTTGCTCAATGTGTTTGGGGCGGGGTGGTGGAGGCGTTGGCAACACAAAGCCGCTAGCGCCCAGTGACGCTTAACCATGGCGTCACAACGCATGCGTCCACCCGAACTGGGGGCATCAGACACGCCATAAAATCATTGAAAAACTAACGTCTCGCGTTAAAATTTCAATGATGATTGACCGACAAGCCCTGCACACCCTGTCCTCCCGGCTGCAAGAGTCGCCAGCGGTGGTGCTGCTGGGGCCGCGTCAGGTGGGCAAGACCACTTTGGCCCTGACCCTGGCCGACACGTGGCCCGCTGGCAGCACCTACCTCGACTTAGAACGCCCCGCCGACCGTTTGCGTCTGGATGATGCCGACGCCTACCTGCGTTCGCAAGGCCATAAGCTGGTCATCCTGGACGAAATCCACCGCATGCCGGGCTTGTTTGAGATCTTGCGCGGCATCATCGACGAGCGCCGCCGGGCGGGGCAGCGGTTTGGGCATTTCTTGCTGCTGGGCTCGGCCTCGCTGGACCTGATGCAACAAAGCAGCGAAACGCTGGCGGGGCGCGTCGCCTACTTGGACATTGGGCCGGTGCACGCGCTGGAATGGCCTGCAGACGATTTGGACACCCTGTGGCTGCGCGGCGGCTTTCCCGACAGTGTGCTGGCGCCCGGCGACGCCGCCAGCCTGCGCTGGCGCGAGGATTTTGTGCGCAGCTACCTGCAGCGCGATGTGCCCATGTTTGCGCCCCGTTTGCCCGCCGAAACCGTGGGCCGGCTCTGGACC
This sequence comes from Hydrogenophaga intermedia, assembly GCA_945869245.1. Taxonomy (GTDB): domain Bacteria; phylum Pseudomonadota; class Gammaproteobacteria; order Burkholderiales; family Burkholderiaceae_C; genus Hydrogenophaga; species Hydrogenophaga intermedia_B. The sequence continues at coordinate 12,239 of CAMBOY010000047.1, read as the reverse complement.
ATGCTGGCGCACCAGCAAGGCGCGCTGCTGCAGCAAACCCGGCTGGCCAGTGGCCTGGGCGTGAGCAGCCCAGCGGTGGAGCGCTACATTGATCTGCTGGTGGACTTGCAGCTGGTGCGGCGCCTGCGCCCGTGGAGCGGCAACGTGGGCAAACGCCTGGTGAAGGCGCCCAAGGTGTACGTGCGCGACAGCGGACTGGTGCACGCCCTGCTGGGCATCGGCTCGCTGCACGACCTGAGCGGTCACCCGGTGTGTGGACCGAGCTACGAGGGCTTTTGCATCGAGAACTTGGTGGCTGCGGCCGGCCCTCAGTGCACGCCGTACAGCTACCGCACCCACGCGGGCGCCGAAATTGACCTGGTGCTGGAACGCGCCGGACAGCCGTGGATGGCGATTGAAATCAAGCGGGCAACAGCGCCTACGTTAAGCAAAGGCTTCGACATCGCCTGCAACGACCTGAAGGTTGAGCAGCGCTTTGTGGTCTACCCCGGAGCGGAGCGCTACCCTTTGCGCCACGGCGCACAGGCCGTGGGCTTGGTGGCGCTGATGCAGACGCTGCGCGCCAGCTGATGCTCAGGCCAAAGCCACCCACACACTGACGCGATCAGGGCCGTCGTAGCGCTCGAAATCGGCGGTGAACGCACGCCGGTGCGGGCAGTCCGAATCGGCAAAACACGCCCACACCGCCGACCAAGCCTGCAAGGCGGCCTGTGGCATCGGGCCTTGAGCCTCAAACACCAGATACCGGCCGGCGGCCACCTTCAGCTGCGCCAGATCCGCGGGTGCGCCAGCGGCCAAAGACTGAGCGCCCACAAGTACGTCGTATTCGCCATGCTGATCGGAGGCATAGCGGTGGTACACGCCATACACCACTGAGTCGCTCGTCAAGTGGGGCGCGATGCGCTGAGCGAAATCGCCCCACAGACGACCAAGTCGGGCTGTGTCGGGCTGCATTTCGTCGGCGTTGCGGGTGCGCACGCGCAGGCCGGTGACGTGCAGGGCAGGCAAAGAGGTGGGAGTCATGCTGAGCGTCCAGAGGTAAAAAGAGTTTCACTGCAAGTCGCTGGCTGACACGCCGTGACCGCGAAGATAGTCGATGAGGCGCTGACCTTCAGCCGGTACAAAACGCCGCTCAGTGGGGCGCAAGGCCTGCACCCGGTCGAGCCGAAAACTGCGAAAGCCCTTGCGCTGCTCGCACCAGCCCACCAGCGTCCAGACCTTGCCCCAATAAAAACTGCCCAATGGGCGCACACTGCGCTCGGTGTCACGGCCTTCGGCGTCCCGGTAGCACAGGTGCAAGATGTGTTGGGTTTGTGAGGCCTCGCGCCAAGCTTGCAAATGGGGTTGCTCGTCGGCGCTCAAGCCCCAGGGCGGGGAATAGACCGGGATGCGCAGCGCACGCTCGCGCTGGGCTGGCGTCATCACACTGAGCACACGCGACACCGCCATCTCGGCGGCCTGCGCCATGGCGGGGTCCAGCCACTGTTGCGCCAGGCGATTCATCACCACCAGAGCCTGGGCTTCATCGGCGGTGAACATCAGCGGTGGCAAATCAAAGCCATTGCCCAACCGGTAGCCCACGCCGGCCTCGCCCTCAATCGGCACACCCTGCACCTGCAGATCGGCCACATCGCGGTAAACGGTGCGCAAGGACACTTCCAGCCGCTGCGCCAGCCAGGCGGCCGTGGACAGCCGCCGACCGCGTATCAGCTGAACAAGAGCAAAGAGTCGGTCGGCACGGCGCATGGGTCAGAAAAACAAGTGGCAACAGCCCCGCAGTCTGCCCGCCCCCTGCTGACAGCGTGTTGGCAGCAGTGCGATCAGCGCTCAAACTCCGTGTTCAGCACCACCGTGCTGGTGGTGCGCAGCACACCCGGAATCGCCTTGATGCGGTAGAGCACGTCTTCGAGCGCGCGGGCGCTGGCGCAGCGCACCTTGGCCAGCGAGTCGTATTCGCCGGCCACGCTGTGCAGCTCCACCACCTCGGGCAGTTCGCGCAAGCGGCCCGAGATGTCGCGGCAGTGCACCCCGCCGTCGTTGCGGATGGCCACAAACGCGGTCAGGTGCAGACCGACGGCGGTGGGCGCCACCTTGAGCGAGAAACGCTCAATGGCACCGCGCTCGACCATTTTGCGCACCCGTTCGTGCACAGCGGCGGTGGACATGCCCACCTCGGCCGCCACATCGGCGTAGGAACGACGGCTGTCCTGGCCCAAGGCCGTAAGAATTCTTCTGTCCAGGTCGTCTGTCTGTATATTTTCTTGCATTGGGAGAAAATTCCGTTTACATTCGGCCAACCAGCCGCAGCGCTGGATATTTTCTGTCCGAATTGCATTTATGCCAATCTTTTTCCGACTCCGTGGCGCCAGCGACGCGCAAATGCGCCTGATCACCGCCCTGCTGATTGTCTACATCGTCTGGGGCACGACCTACCACGCGCTCAATGTGGCCATGCAAACGATGCCGCCGCTGCTGATGAATGGCGCGCGCTTTGTGGCGGCCGGCGTGGTGATGTTGGCGCTGGCGCGCTGGCAGGGGCAGGCTTGGCCCACCGCAGCGCAGTGGCGGCATTCGGCGCTGATTGGCGGGTTGATGGCTTTTGGCGCCATGGGCCTGGTGGTGCTCGCGCAGCGCATGGGCATTGGCTCGGGCCTGATGGCCACGGTGGTGACCACTATGCCGATGTGGCTGGCGCTGTGGACGCGCTGGGGCGGCGAGCGGGTGCCGGTCACCAGTTGGCTGGGCCTGGCACTCGGTGTGGCAGGTGCCGCAGTGCTGGCCGGCGAAGGCGATTTTTCGGCCAGCTGGCTGGGTGGCCTGCTGGCGTTTGGTGCGCCCATGCTCTGGAGCATTGGGTCGTACGCGTCGCGCAAGCTGGACTTGCCGCCACCGGCCATGGCCTCAGGTGCGCAGTGGTTGCTCGGCGGCGCCATGGGGGTGCTGGCCGCGCTGCTGTGGGAGCCAGCCACGCAGGTGTGGCAGTGGCAAAGCGTGAGCGCCGCGTCCTTGGCCGCTTGGCTGTATCTGGTGGTGGCGGGCACGCTGGTGACGCTCAACGCCTACTTGTGGCTGCTGAAAAACGCGCCGCCGGCGCTGGCCGGCAGTTATTCGTTTGTGAACCCGGTGGTGGCGCTGTGGGTGGGTGTGGCGCTGGGCGGCGAGCGCCTGACTGGCCAAGTGTTTGTGGCGCTGCCGCTGATTTTGGGCGCGCTGGCGCTGATCATTTATGGCCCGGCGCTGCTGCGCTGGTGGCAGGCGCGCCGGGGGGTGCCGGCCTGAACCAGGCCGGCGCTCAGATCACAGCAGGTCTGGAGGAATATTGCCGCCATTGGCAGCGATCAGCGACAGCACCTGCTTGTGCAGCCACATATTCATCTGCGCCGAGTCGGCCATTTTGTCGTCGGGGCAATACAGCTCTTTGGCCAGTTCCTTGCGCGCGGCCAGGCTGCTGTCCAGGCCCAAGAGCTTGAGCAGGTCCACGATCGAGGCCTTCCAGTTGAGCTTCTCGGGGTGTTTGGCCGCCTTGTCGCTGAGCAGGGCCACCACGTCCACCATGGTGATCGAACTCACCGGCGCGGGCGCGGGAGTGGCCGCTGCAGCCGCTGCAGTCGCCACAGGGGCGGCCACCGGGGCGGCTGCCGGTGCGGCCATGACCGGCGCTGCGGCCGCCTCTTTCATACCCAGCTTCTCAAGAATGTTGCTGAAAAAACCCATGTCTCATCTCCAGACGCGTCGGCTGCAAAAGGCCGCACCAGACGCCCGGGTGCGGCCCATGCAGAGTAACGCTTTAGCGTGACATAGATGCCGTACCATCGCCCCCGTTTGCAACAGATCGTTGCGGGCGTGCGGTAATGCCGCTGGCTGTCAGGCCAGCGCCTCGTCCAGCACTTCCACCCAATGGCGTACCGGCGTGTCGGTACCGCTTTGCAGGTGGGTGATGCAGCCGATGTTGGCGCTGACTATCACGGCGGGTTTGAGTTCATCCAGGTGGCCGAGCTTGCGGTCGCGCAAGGTATAGGCGATGTCGGGGTTGAGCACCGAATAGGTGCCGGCCGAGCCGCAGCACAGATGCGCCTCGTTGCGCGCCACCTGCACGGTAAAGCCCAACGCCGCCAGGTGCGTCTCGACCCCGCCTTTGAGCTTTTGGCCGTGCTGCAAGGTGCAGGGCGGGTGAAACGCCACCACCCGGCTGGCGTCGGGCTGGGCCTTGACCTTGGGCGCGAGCAGCGGCACCAGCGCGGGCAGCAGTTCGCTCAGGTCTTGTGTCAACGCGCTGATGCGCGCAGCCTTGGCGGCGTAGGCCGGGTCGTCGGCCAGGATGTGGCCGTATTCCTTGACGGTGACGCCGCAGCCGGATGCGTTCATCACAATCGCCTCCACACCCTGCTCCACCAGCGGCCACCAAGCGTCGATGTTGGCGCGCATCTGCGCAGTGCCGCCGAACTGGTCGTTCAGGTGGAACTTGACCGCGCCGCAGCAACCGGCCTCGGGCGCCAACAGCGTCTGCATGCCAGCCGCGTCCAGCACACGCGCGGTAGCGCTGTTGATGTTGGGCATCATGGCCGGCTGCACACAACCGGCGAGCATCAGCACTTTGCGCGCGTGTGTGCGGCTGGGCCACACCCCGGCGTCTTGGCGCGCCGGCACCTTGGCCTTCAGGCTGGCGGGCAACACGTCGCGCACCAGCTGACCCAACTTCATGGCCGGGCCAAAGGCGGGCGATGTCAGGCCCTCTTTGAGCAGCCAGCGCAGCGCTTTTTCGCCGGCCGGGCGCGGCACTTTTTCATCCACCACCGAGCGGCCAATGTCCACCAGGTGGCCATAGTCCACGCCGCTGGGGCAAGTGCTTTCGCAGTTGCGGCAGGTCAGGCAACGGTCCAGGTGCATCTGGGTTTTGCGCGTGGGTGTGGCGCCTTCAAGCACCTGTTTGATCAGGTAGATGCGCCCACGCGGGCCGTCAAGCTCGTCGCCGAGCAGCTGGTAGGTCGGGCAGGTGGCGGTGCAAAAACCGCAGTGCACGCACTTGCGCAGAATGGCTTCGGCCGCGAGGCCGTCGGCGCGGGCCTGGAATTCGGGGGACAGCTGGGTTTGCATGGTGCGCCTTGGGAACCGACTGGATGTTAGAGGTGTTTGGCAGCCTCGGCCAGCGCCGCGATTTGCCTGTGTTCTGTGTGAATGACGGAGTCAGCCATGGAAGCTCTCGTCACTCACCATAGTGGTACCGCAGCGCCGCAATCTCCAGCGTGTCGTCGCGCAGGCGGTAGACCATGCGGTGTTCCTGGTCGATGCGGCGCGACCACCAGCCGCTGAATTCGTGCTTCAGAGGCTCTGGCTTGCCGATGCCGTTGTAGGGGTCGCGCAGGCAGTCGGTGATGAGGGCGTGGATGCGCCGCCAGGTGGCCTTGTCTTGGGCCATCCAGAATTGGTAGTGCTCCCACGCCACGGATGAAAACCGGATGCCACGCTTCATGGGCGCTCAGCTCGGCTCTGGCAAGTCGCGCTCTACGCCACCGCCGGCGTCAAGCTCGTCCATGGCCTCGCGCAGCATGCGGCGGTTGGCGGGCGACTGCATGAGGTAAGCGGTTTCCTGCCAGGCGTTGAAGTCGTCCAAGCTGATGAGGACAGCCGGTTTGCCCCCCTGCCGAGTGATCAAAATGGGCGAGTGGTCTTCATTGACCTTGTCGAGCATGTGCGCAAAGTTGGCGCGCGCCTCGCTGTAGTTCAGAACGTCCATATCAAACCTCCAGGCCATTTACGTACAAATCATTGTACGTTTTTCGGTGCGTGCGGACCATCGTCGTTCAACCCATGCGGCCTGGGTTGAAGATGCCAGCGGGATCAAATTCCTGGCGCAGGCGCTCGTTGATGGTGCGCACCGCCGCCTCGGCGGGCTGGAAACGCGGCACACCGGGTGCGGCCTCGGCGGGAGCGAACCACAGGGTCGCGTGGCCGCCCACGGCGCTGGCGGCGGCGCGGATCTCGTTGGCGGCATCGGCCGGCGCCCACAACCAGCGCTGTGCGCCCTGCCACTCCACCAACTGAGCCCACTGGGGCAGCAGCACCGGCGCGGTTTGTGGCACGCCCAGGCGCCACAGACACAGGCCGTTGGCGGGCGGCTGAAAAAACGGCAGACGCTGCTCGCGGCAGTCGGTCCAGTCGGCTTGCGCCTGGGTGTTGTCCATGCGCTGCCCAGGCACATCCGCCAACATGCGCTGGCAGGCGGCCTCCACCGCCGCCACCGCGCCGCGCAGGCGCACAAACAGCAGTTCGGGCTCGCCGTCGGTGGCCGTGTCGCGCACCCAGCAACTGGCGTTGATCGGCAGCGGCTGGCCGCCCCAGCGGTGCAACTGGGCCAAGGCCTCGGCCTGCGGCAGGCCAAACACCAGCGTGGCCTCGGCGGGCGCCACCGGCAGCACCTTCAGGCTCACCTGGCTGATGAGCGCCAGCGTGCCCCAACTGCCCGCCAGCAAGCGGCTGACGTCGTAACCGGCCACGTTTTTCATGACCTGACCGCCAAAGGTGAGCAACTCGCCCTTGCCGTTGATGCATTCGGCGCCCAGCACAAAGTCGCGCACGCTGCCCACGGCCGCGCGGCTGGGGCCGCTCAGCCCGGTGGCCACCATGCCACCCACGGTGGCGCCAGCGCCCAGGTGTGGCGGCTCAAACGGCAGGCACTGACCGCGCTCGGCCAGCACCGCTTCCAGCTCGGCCAGCAGGGTGCCGGCGCGCACCGTGACCACCAGTTCGGTGGGTTCGTAACTGACGATGCCGCGCCAGTCGGTGGTGCACAAGGGCTCGCCACCCACGGCTTCGCCCAGAAAGGCTTTGCTGCCGCCGCCCGTGATGGCCAAGGGCGTGCGGTCGGCGGCGGCGGTGCGCACGCGATCAATCCAGTGCTGCGGGGTGGTGTGCTCAGACATGGGCACCATGGTAGCCGCGCACCCACTGGAGGCGGTTGATTTTTTTGCACGCCCGCTTGCAAACCAGCTGGGGCGCCCAGCGATCAGGGCCGCGCGTACCCCAGACATGCCCCGGCATTGGGGCGGCCTTTGCACTCGCGGGTGAGGCGGCGGTCGCGCTCGGCGTTGCTCTCGGCCGACGGGCTGTTGTGGATGGTGACGCGCGTGCCCTGTTTGGCCGGCTTTTGTTTGTTGGCGCCGGCGTCGGTGGCCATGGCGGCAGTGGACAGGCACAAAGCGGACAGCGCGGCAACGCGCGCGAGATCGAACATGGTCATGAGAAACCCCCTGTGTGTGACACCGCCATGGTAGCGCTAGGCTGGGCCAAAGCGAAAAAAAAACCCGCCACTTGCGCGGCGGGTTTTCAAACCTTGGAGATCTGTGCTCAGCGGTTGTAGGCAGACTCACCGTGGGATGCAATGTCCAGACCTTCGCGCTCTTCCTCTTCGGAGACGCGCAAGCCAACCAGCATGTCCACAATCTTGTAGGCGATGTAGGCCACCACCGCCGACCAGACCATGGTGATCACCACGCCTTCGGCCTGGATGTACAGCTGAGTGGCGATGCTGTAGCCATCGCCCTTGATGCCGCCCAGGGACTGCGCAGAGAACACACCGGTGAGCAGCGCACCCACAATACCGCCCACCCCATGCACGCCGAACACATCCAGTGAATCGTCGGCACCCAGCATTTTCTTGAGCCCGGCCACGCCCCAGAGGCACAGAAAACCAGATACCAGACCAATCACGATCGCGCCCATGGGGCCCACCGTGCCACAGGCCGGAGTGATGGCCACCAAGCCCGCCACCGCGCCAGAAGCGGCACCCAGCATCGAGGCTTTGCCTTTGTGCAGCGCTTCACCCAGGCACCAAGCCAGCACCGCAGCGGCGGTGGCCACCAGGGTGTTGATGAAAGCCAAGGTAGCGCCCGCGTTGGACTCCAGGTTGGAGCCGGCGTTGAAGCCAAACCAGCCCACCCACAGCAGCGAGGCACCCACCATGGTCAGGGTCAGGCTGTGCGGGGCCATGGCTTCGCGGCCATACCCGATGCGCTTGCCGATCACATAAGCACCCACCAGACCGGCCATGGCAGCGTTGATGTGCACCACGGTGCCACCGGCAAAGTCCAGCGCACCCTTGCTGAATAGATAGCCACCGGCGCCCCACACCATGTGGGCAATCGGCAGATAGCTGAAGGTGAACCAAATGGCGGAGAACAAGAGCACGGCGCTGAACTTGATGCGCTCGGCAAACGAGCCCACGATCAGCGCGCAGGTGATGCCCGCAAAAGTGGCCTGGAAGGCAATGAACACAAACTCGGGAATCGCCACACCAGGGGTGAAGGTGGCGGCCACCGAGTCCAAGGTGACGCCCATCAAGAACACCTTGTCGAAGTTGCCGATGATCAGGCCCTCACCGCCAAATGCCAGGCTGTAGCCGTACAAGGCCCACAGCACCGAGATCAGCGAAAACACCACCATCACCTGCATCAGCACCGACAGCATGTTTTTGCTGCGCACCAAGCCGCCGTAAAACAGCGCCAGGCCAGGGATGACCATCATGATGACCAACAAGGTCGACACCATCATCCATGCCACGTCGCCTTTGTCGACCGTGGGCGGTGCTTCGGCGGCGGGCGCTTCGGCAGCCGGTGCAGCAACGGCCTCGGCAGGGGCGGCAACTGCCTCGACTGGCGTGGCTTCAGGCGCCGGCACGGCGGCGGGTGCAACGTCGGCCGCAGGGGCGGCGACAGCAGCGGGCGCATCGGCCGGGGCGGTTTGCGCCGTGGCGTGCGTGGCACCCAACAAAACAGACGCCGCCAGGCCCAGGCCCAGCAGCAAAGAGGCTACAGTTTTTTTCATGATCGTTCTCGCTTCAGTGGGTGGTCGGGCTCACAAGGCCGAGGCACCGGTTTCGCCGGTGCGGATGCGGACGACTTGCTCGAGCGGGCTCACAAAAATCTTGCCGTCGCCGATCTTGCCGGTGCGGGCGGCGCCTTCGATGGCTTCGATCACGCGGTCGACCAATTCGTCGGCCACGGCCGCTTCAATCTTGACCTTGGGCAGGAAGTCCACCACGTACTCAGCGCCGCGGTAGAGCTCGGTGTGGCCCTTTTGGCGGCCAAAACCCTTGACTTCGGTGACGGTGATGCCTTGCACGCCCATGCCCGAGAGGGCTTCGCGCACCTCGTCGAGCTTGAACGGTTTGATGATCGCGGAGACCATTTTCATGTCGCACTCCTGTGGAGAAAAAGAACAGAGGGCAGTTAGCAGGACGCGTGCCAGCGCGCAAGCCGCCTATGATGGGCACTCTGTGCGCTGATGCACCACCAAAAGCACCGATATGGTGCATGCCGGACTGTCACCCGGTACGCAGTGGTCCGAGCGCACCAATTCGGGGAGGAATACACACCATGTCGCTGGCCGTCATCCACAGCCGCGCACTACAAGGGCTCGAAGCCCGGGCGGTGCGGGTCGAAGTCCATTTGGCCAACGGTCTGCCCAGCTTCACGCTGGTCGGCCTGGCCGACACCGAGGTCAAGGAAGCGCGCGAACGCGTGCGCTCGGCCCTGGCCGAATCGGGGCTGGTTTTTCCCAGCAACAAACGCATCACGGTCAACCTGGCGCCGGCCGACCTGCCCAAGGTGTGATTGACAACGCCAAATGAGAAGTTCCACCGCTAGCTAGGAAATACCAACCGATAGAAAGGAACTGCCCCTGATAGCATTCTGTGGTCAAGGAATGAGCCGGGGATAGGAATGAAGTCAGTTTTGCGTATCGGGCAAAGTCTTCCTGCTATTGCCGTGGGGCAATGGCAACTGCACTGGTATGGGCAGGTCGCAAGCTCACCCCAGGCAGCAGTCACGCCCTTCATCTATGCGTTCTTCCATCGGGTGGAGCGTCTCGCTTCTGGCGAACTACGTCATTACAGGGAGGGACGCCGAGTCTTATTACCAGTTACAGACACACCTGCTTTTCCGCTTGGAACGGTGTTGAATGATGGTTACATCACTGATGTGCAGAAGCTAAGCCCACACTTCACGTGGAGCGACATCACGATCGACTTCTCGCGAGAATGTCTCCAAGTGTTCTCCCGCCTTGGGGTGGAAGACAGTGAGGCCTGTCCGTTGCTCGACGAGCCCTTTCGCCTAGGCCCATGCCGCCACACTGCTGCCTCAGATCGACGCTATAACTCCCTGCTGTTGAAGGTGGAAGGATGCAACGGCAGCCTCCCCTACGTGTTCCCATGCATGACCATTTTCCAGTTCTTCTGGGGCCCCACAAGCAAGTGGGCTCAGCTGATGCTTGATGGACGATTTTCGGACCCAGAACACTATCTCTTCAATCAGGCGAAATCGAGGCTCAGTGCCGATGGTCGAAGTGCAATGCTGTGGCTGCGTCAGTGGATGAAGGACGAAGACGTACCCTTTTTGGCGTCCATCGCATTTGACAGCTACGCGATGGAGAGAGGCGCCGACATTTACCGATACTTGGCTCAAGGCAGTCGCGCACGCGGCCCTCATTTCATACGTGCAATCCCACCGTTTGAGGGACAAATGCCACTGCGTGTGCTTCGGCGCAAGGTGAAAACGGATGAATCAGAGTTCTGGCTAGTTCAACTCATCAGATCTTGCGGATATCGGCCCACCATACAAGAGATCTCATTTGACAGAGACAACGACGGAAGATCACCGGAAGATGTTCTTGCGGGCATTGATTCAGAGAAGCTTCCGATAGAACGTCAGCAGTTGTTCCCATCACTATCCACGAGTGTTCTAGAACTCTCACACATGCCACATAGGTCGTCGTCTGGAGAGTCAGATATAGATGTGGGCCAGGTGCACACACGATTTCCGAATCTGGATGAGATTCCCTGTAAGAAGCTCCCCCAAACCGACACGACTTACCAATCAGCAGATCAAGCTACTGCTCGCCTAGCCATGTGGGAGCGCGAGGTGTCAACTCTGGGCGACTCGAGGTCTGCAAGGGAACTTGCACCAGGGGCTAACCTGCGGGCCCAACAACATAAAGAAACTCTTGAAAGTGAGCAGGGTAGACAAACACTAGGCGACGTTTCTTTGGTCGCCAGTTCCCTGCTTGGCGCCACCGGTGACACAATTGAAATTGAAGGTACAAACCATCTCGTGAAAATCGAGTCTGTCTTTCCAGGGGAGCCCGTAGGCGACTACTTTCTTGTGCCGCTAGAACCGTATCCGCACCGCAGTCCTGCTTGGCGTTTTATTGACAAGGAAAAAACCAAAAGAAAGCGTGGCTTGTGTTTGCGCATGACCTTTGAGAGCATCGACAACAATGAGAAGTCTGTTAGGTATCTGCTGGACTTTGAGCCACGGATGGGAACTCAAAACAGCATGCTGTTGCTGTGGAGTTCAGATGGGTTGCAACTGCGCGACGAGTTTCAAGCTCTTTCTCAAATCGTCAGGTGCGTTTCCCTCAAGGAATCGACAGTTCTTTCCACCGATGAGCTTAACGGTCTTTGTTCTAGAACGCGTAAGCACACCAGCAGCGATGCGAGCCTACTCCTTGCTGAGATCTACCTTGCCGCGAATTGATTTGAACGGACGACATCGCGGGTTGCAACGATTTTTTCTAATGTGAAGCCTTAATTTGTCGGTCCTGAAATATTCATTTCAGCCGGCGCCCAGTCGCTGCGCTGGCGCTCTGACCGCATGGAGAGCGAAGTTGCGCAGCATATGAGCCCAGTTTGGCGACACGCCCGCCACCGTGCACAGGCGCAATAAAAACGTCGCCAAGAAGGCCACGCCCTTCTTGGCGATCATGCGCAGCAGCCAGCGGATGTTGTAACCCGCCGCGCACAGCACCGCGTGCAGCCGGTCGCCGGTTTCGCCCTTGAGATGGCAGCGGTCCATGCGGTTGTCGCTCTTGAGGTGCCCGATGATCGGCTCAATGGCCTGGCGCCGCTTGAGCAGCTGTCTCTCCTGCTCGCTGATCCGTTTGGACTTGCCCCGGTGCACGATGTGCACATCCGGGTTGTCTGCATCCACACCCCGGTAGCCCAGGTCGACAAACGCCGTGGTCGGTTTGGCCGCGCTGTCCTGCATCAGGATCGTGGCCTGCTCCAGTTGCTCGTTCAGGGTGTGGCCGTCGTAGGGGTTGCCGTGAAAGGATTTGGCGCCCACGATCAAGTTGCTCTTGAGCGTGCTGGCAATGCCCACTTTCACGCCGAACTCGTAGGGCGTTCGGGCCTTGCCCTTGCTGATGCAGTCCACCTCGGGCGCGTGCCAGGCGTAGAGCTTGCGCTG